>JBLHJZ010000166.1:0-8609 GCA_047619515.1 Saprospiraceae bacterium
GAATACCTCACCTTGCTTCGGGCACTAAAAGCCGAAGTCATCGGATATAGTATTGATGAGTTTTATGCACTATGTAAAACCATCATGGTGAAAAACGAAGCGCAGCTGGATCGCTTTGACCAGGTATTTGGCGCCTATTTCAAAGGGATTGAGATGATCAGTGATGATTTATTGGAAACAAGGATTCCCAGAGGATGGCTCGAAAAAATACTTTCCAGGCATTTAAGTGAAGAGGAAAAGGAAGCCATCAAAAAACTCGGGGGACTCGATGCCTTAATGGACCGATTTCGAGAATTGATGGAAAAGCAAAAAAAACGGCATGGCGGAGGGAATAAATGGATCGGTACAGGAGGATCTTCCCCTTTTGGCGCCGGCGGCTATCATCCCGAAGGTTTTCGGATGGGGCCGGAATCTGCGGGTAACAGGACAGCAATAAAAGTATGGCATAAGCGGGAGTTTAAAAACCTCGATGGTGATGTGGAGCTGAATACCCGTAATATGAAATTGCTTTTAAAACGGTTGAGACTCCTCACCCGGGAAGGTCTACCTACTGAACTTGACCTGGATGATACGATCCAAAAGACTTCTAAAAATGCAGGATTTCTGGATATCTCAATGGTGCCCTCTAAACAAAACCGTGTAAAGGTGCTTCTCCTGATGGATATCGGAGGTTCGATGGATGATCACGTTGCTTTATGTGCTCAACTCTTTTCAGCTGCTAAATATGAGTTCAAGCATTTGGAATGTTATTATTTTCACAATTGCCTGTACGAGTCGGTTTGGAAAGATAACAACCGTCGTTTCCAACAGAAGATTCCCATCTTGGAACTTATCCATAAATACAACCGTGATTACAAACTCATCTTTGTTGGGGACGCAGCGATGTCACCCTATGAGATATTTTATAAAGGAGGAAGTGTGGAACATTATAATGACGAAGCAGGTATTGTATGGCTTCGTCGTATGAAGGCACATTTCTCCAATATGATCTGGGTTAATCCCAACCCTGAACACGATTGGTCATTCTACGAGTCTACTGCTATTCTTAGAGAATACACAGACAACCGGATGTTTCCGATGACAGTAAATGGAATAAAAGCAGGGATTAAATGTTTGAAAAATAAGAATCTAAAATACAATAACGAGACCTGGGGGAAGGAATAATTTATTAACCTTCTAATCTTTAATTATTTCCTCCCTCTTTGTGCTAGTAAATTAGATCCGACAATTAACGATCCTCCCAATAGGAGTGCACCTGTTGCAATGTAAACGATAAGCATAATTCCCAATTTTTTTTTTAATAATAATCTCTCTCGAAAGTCCGATGGGACTGCTAATATCTTAAAAATAATTCACTTCCCCAATTTTTTAATCGTTTTTCTTTGTCGCTCAAAATTTGAGCTAACCCAATTAGAGATTTTAAGCAATTTACTTTTAACTTTAGCATCCTTTCAGACCTAAAATTGTTTATTGAGTTTATTGATACCGGAGTGATCTAGGTAATAAATAACATTATTCGTGCCGACATATCCTAGCATAAATATTTAAAATGCGCAGATAAGGTATGCTCACTATCCGTCCGATTTTGGCAGCAGTATATAAACGGGCAAATAGCTAAAAATTAAAAGCAGTATAACAACTTGCGATTGACATACACCTTTGCGTCTTTTATTTTGCTTATTTACTGCTATTGAATTAACTTGCGAGACTTCATTACTCTGGTCATTTATGGAAAATAAAATCGTTCAAAAATCCGAAGACTTTGTACGGCAGCTTTTTAAAGAAAAATTGTCGAAGGACTTCCTTTTTCACGACCTCTCCCATACCCGCTCTGTCGAATATTTTTCAAGACTTTTGGGTCAGCAAAACGACAACTGTTCTCCTGATGATTTGGAGATATTGGCTATTGCCGCCTGGTTTCACGATACTGGCTATACCCAGCTTTATACAGGTCACGAAGCAGCCAGCAGCCGGATAGCTAAAGATTTTTTAGCGAAACAAAATTACCCAAAGGAGAAAATAAAAGCAGTAGAAGAATGCATCGAAGCTACTCGTACCAATTATGTGCCTAAGAACAAATTGCAAGAAATTATTAAAGACGCCGATCTTAGTAATCTGGGGACGGATACTTTTTATGACCTTAGTATTAAACTCAGACATGAATGGGATGTGCTTTGCAACACGCAATATACAGATATTGAATGGCTGGAAAATAATCTTCGCTTTTTAAACAATCACCAATACTTTACCAAAGCAGCGAAAATTTTGTGGAAGGAAGGAAAAAAAAAGAACTTAAAAAAAATGAAAGATTATATAAAGGCCGTTAAAAAAACCGGCGGAAAAGAGAAGACCGATAAAGAGCAGTGATTCGACGAAAATTACTTTTACCGCTCACCTGGAAGGACTGTACTAAGCTTCGCCTTCATGACAAGCTCCTGATCCCTCCCTCACTTATGATTATATTTTGGCGGAGACAGAAACAAGCCAAACTTAAAAAACGGGCCATTCGTCGGGGTGACTTTGGTCAGTCCGACATCTGCACCTTTTTCGACTACATCGAAGCGGGTGGAGAAATTACGAACATAACCTGTAGAGAGTTCTAACCAAAGCCAGCTTTTGATATTATGGTCGTAACGCACATTGAATCTCAGTTCAGACCTCCTCAATAAGTAAGGCGCCTCTATGTTAGTTGCCTTATCCGTTATATCAATCGAGTAACTTCTACTCTGGTATTGAGGTCCAAAAAGCAATAGGCTTTTTTTATTGAAATTGTATCGTCCTTGAAGACTTGTTGGGAATGTAATCTCTACGCCCCATTTAGCATTAAATGTTTGATTATAAACGGCAAATGGAAGGAGTGGAAAACTTTTGGTAAAATTTTTTCGGACTAACAAACCTACGCCCCACTCCAGGTTAGTACGTTTTTTGACGCCAAATATTCCCGCAAAGTCATACCTGGTATATCGTTCGTCAAAGGACAGCGCACCATCGTAGTCTCCATTATAGGAAGCCACTGCTTTTATTGCAACATAGTATTTATGGTTGATCGGCCTGATGGCATAAAGTGAAATCCTTGAGCTTTTTAAATGCTCATCATCAATATTATTAAAAATCGAAGCATTATCCTGGCCAACATAGGTAAACTTATACTCTTCACTATAATAATTCCAGCCCACCAACATTTTGAATTTCTCCTTGTTGATAAGTGGTGCTTTTAATTTTAGATTAAAGCGCTTATTTACACCTACCTTGGTTGGATTAGAGAGTGAGGCAGCATTATTCGAGCGCATCCGGATGTCAGGGTTGAGTTCATATTCTATTAAAAAACCCTTCCCAGGAGATTTATTGATCACGCCAGGCTTACAAAGGATTTCTCCAATGGGCGTAATCACCAAATCCTGAGCTACTAAAGTGGTCAGCAATAAAAAGGGAAAAAACAGACATAAAACAACTTTCATATAGTATGGTTTACTTGTAGTTAAGTTTACGTTAGGATAGTAAAGAATCTTCTATATGTCTGTATTTTATAAGTTTCTGAATGGTATGCCGTTTAGGGTTCTGTAAAATATGCTATTTGCTATTGAAAAGCTATACTTATTTTTTTAAATGTCAATTTTATTGCCAAAAAAGAGAAAAGCTTGATAGTTAATTGGGCGTTTGGTAAATTGTTGCATTAGGTCTTGCCAAAAAAACTATACTTTGACTTTAAGCCTCAGTGCTTTCAAGCCTTGTATTCCTTGCGTATTACCTAAAGAAACATATTCAATATCCTCTGTGACAAACTTTTTTTGAAGGAGGTACTCGATATACTTTTCATACTCCAGGCGATCCTTTTCCTGGGCATAGACAATAGCAATTTTACCTTTTTGGGTTAACCGCTCCCCTGTCCCTTCGATAAAAGCTTTATCAATGCGCTTTTTCAAAATAGGATATCGGATATTAAAGGTACCATCGACGTCAAATTGCTTCTCATCCATGCGGAACTTTATTGTCAAAGGAGTACTGTGAACAAGGATTAGTTGTGCGGTATATAAAGAAATTGGTAATTTTTTTTGCAGTGCTTCGATTTCCCGAGTGATTTCGCACATGGACACCAGTTGCCAAAGACGAAGATTCTGCAAGTGTATCTGGTCATATTTTTTACCTTTTAATAAAGACTGACCAATATAAATATTATACTCGACGCCGTCCGTTTTACTTAGTTCAAAATAATGGGGCAACATCGTCTGGTTCCTTTTATCCTCAGCGGATAAATAGTCGCCGATTGTTTTATTGATCAACTGGACGCTTTGTTCATAGTCTTTTCGCTTATTATAAATGATATTGAGTTCGTCATCCAGATCAGCGAAATATTGTTTCAATTCCTGCTCAACATCAGTCCCTCTATTTTTAAACTGTACAAAAAAGGGATACACTTCATTTTTAATAAACTCTGAAGTCCGAATCTCCTGATCAGAAAGCACCCCGCTTTCCAAATGCTCAATTTCATCATCTAATCTTACTTTCAGGCTTTCTACAATCGGATAATTATTGTTATTATCAATCATTCCAAGGATTTTCTTTATCCGTGAAAGGTTGTCCGCAAAATCTTCCTGAATTGAATTATTCCGTATATTAGTTGAACCCACAATATCTGCCTGCCCATAAAGCGGATACACCTCTTTAAAAATGATCGGATCAATCATCGCATCCTTCCCTTCTTTCTTCCTTTTGGCGATCAATTTAAAAGCGGCATCCACAAATTTCCACTCCACACTGGGATGAAGAGCAGTATAACGATCTCTGATAATCGCTTCTACTTCATTATCAATCTCCTGACGGCTACGCCCTAGAACTGTTCTAAATAAGGGCTGCACTTCTCTTAGCTTTCTTCTTACAAAACTATTCAGATCATAGGCCTTGGGTGATCCTAATTCCAAAATACCAATAACCTGGTTATTAGGTGCCAATAGAGGTACGATGACCACAGATCTTAAACCGCTTTTGAGCAAATGTTTTTCGAGGGTAGTGGGAAAGGGGTACTTTTCAAGATCCTCGATGATCAGTGTATCCCCTAACTTACAAGCTGTTTCATAAATCGACCCGGCATGTTTGCTACTAAAAACCCGCTTCAATTTTTTATGGAGCAAAGAGTGATTGATCTTATACCGATGGGGCATTTTTCGCCCTACCGGATAATCTATTGCTACCAGTCCCATCACCAGTTCATTGATACCAAAGTAAGTACAGAGTTGCATCTCCAGTTGGAGAATACTATCCGGTTCGACCACGGCATTTTTATTGAGCAATATTTTTTTGAGTCTCGACATCGCTTCGCCTTCCGTCACATCGATCAAGGTCACACTCACCATCCCCTGAAATTCAAAATGAGTCGCCGGTATATACTGCAACCAAAGATCTATGTTTTCAAAATCGCTCAATAGTAAATTGACCTCTTCCTGCGAAATAGTCTTTAGTGGCTTCAACTTTTTGATCTCCACAAACTTAGTATTATACTCCAGCTTATAATGCTTTTCATAGGGGCTGTCCAATGTTTTCATAGAAAGAACCGTCTCTTCGTCGTATCTGATTCGCTGTCCATAAAATTGGTTGAGGATCATCCGACAGGCACGGATAATCGTAGCATTTCGGACGCCTTTCTGATTATTGATATAAAAAGAAAGGCCTTCTTTTGAAAAGAGGTTAAGAAAAGGGAGGGTATAATAAAACCCGGCGGGATCAAAAGGTTTTCTGGCGAAAGCCAAATCCTGATCCCGAAGTGCAGAGGGAAAAATCCCGGTAAGCAGTAATTCCACAAAACTTCGCTTATCTTCAATCTCATCCAGGCTATTAAAGGGCGTTAAAAATTCCAGACTATGGTCTAATTGTCTGGTGATCTCCTTGGCGATGATCACTTCTCCTGCATCACCGCTGCCAACTTTCCTTTTCCAGTGATTGATCAAAGGCACAAAACTGAGTTTACAGGAAAATGGAAATTTATAATAGCCCAAAGCCTTCTTTGTCGCATCCAAACGCAAGATGTCAATCCCGGCCGGATTGAATTGTGGCTTACCCGTTTGAATTTTTTTTCGTAATGGCATTTTTATAAAATAGAAGTCTGATTAGAATGCAAAAGTAGCATAAGAAAATGAAAGATTAAAAAGAATGCCCCACCTGAACCACTAACCGCTGGTCTTCTGGCGATTTAAAAAACTGGGCGGAAAAGATTAAAAAATCGATGGGAGCGAACCATATTCCACCACCATAGCCGTAATGCCAGGTATCAGAGGCTTTATTTTTCAACCATACCTTTCCATAATCAAAGCCGCCGCTGATCCCAAAAGAAAAAGGCAAAATAGAATTATCTGAACTAATGAGTCGGACACGAAGGTCATTATTATGATAAAAAACACCATCTCCTGCGAAGCGTTCAGAACGATAGCCACGAAGATTTAAATTGCCGCCAAGGATCGGCGCCTGAAAAAATTCGTAGCCCTCTGTTGCCAGTTCCGTTCCAATCTTGGAAGCGAAAACAATGGACTCTTTTTTATTCAAACTTTCGTAGATCGTCAATTCTGTATTAAAAGGAACAAAAGCTTTTCCACTTTGCGTTAAGTTAAATTTTAATCCTGTACCAATAGAAAAGATAATACCTCGTGTCGGATTAGTCGCGTTATTGACGTTCATCACATTCATCCCCGCTTCCACACCGCCATAATATTTGGAATCAAAAATATCAGCAGGTAAGTCACTGGCATCATCGGTCACAAACCGCTCCAGGGTTTCTTCCACCTGGATACGTTCTACAAAAGGACCAAAAGAGAGGAAACCACCACTGTTGCCAATTGGTTTTTTAAGACCTGTTTTCAATCTAATCATACTATTACGTACCCGATTATAATTAAAATCTTCCTCCTCGATGACGATCTTTGTATCATTACCCAGGCCAAAGAAATTCTTCACAAACTTAGGCCCTCGAAATACGCCTTCCAATAATAAGTCAGCATTACCTAAAGCGTCCACATAATTACCTACATATCCCAGATCAAAGCCTTTAGTAGCAAAAGAATAGCTAAACTTCAACTGATGTGTCGAGCTATAGGGATTCTTTTTAAATTTATATTTTGTAAGTAACAAATCTGCCCCTATAGCATAGCCGTCATCCGGATTGAATCCGATCAGCGGCCTGGACACCATGTAATCATACTCGTAATGATAATCGCTATTATTGAAGATATTTTTTTCCTGGTTACTGGAAGTCATGTCTTTTCCTTCTCTACCCAAGCGAATAATATTGCCGGTAAGCGCATCATACATTTTTGTCTTTTTAGGCCCCTTACGCACATAAGACTCATCCAAAAAACGATCCTCCCCCAGTCCTCCGACTGCCCTGATCAGTATCCCTTTTTTCGTTTTGCCGGTAAAATGAAAACGATCTTCGTCATTCTCTCCAAACAAGCGAATTTCCCTGGTCTCCGCAGTATAAAAAGTCCGGTCATAAACCAGTAAAGAATCGCGGGCTTTATTTTTCAGTTGATAAACCCTGACCCTTGTTTCCTTATCATTGAGTCTTTCTACCTTGAATAATTCCTTCTTTTCAGTGCCGAATATATCTATATTTTTGGCCAGCAGCAGGTAGTGCCGGCGGGCCAGATCCATCAGACCATCCCGTCGTTTTTTAGTGATCTCCGCAATATTTTTCCCGGTACGCTCATAAGCATATTCCGGCCAGCTTTTGAAAGCTTTGTCGATCACCTCGTCGGTAAGATTTTCCTGGATATATTTTACCTCAGCTTCCCAGTCTTTCCACGATAGTTCATTCATAAAAGTGCGGTCAAAAGTACGCGCGCCGTAGGTCAGCCACTTGATATTTTTAGTTGTAGGACTAAATACATAAAGCTGTTTCAGGAAGGGAACAGAACCAGTAACTAAGCGGGTAATAATTCCATCATACTTTGCAAAAGGCTGATCACGATCTCTCGGAATAGGCCGATAAGTCGTGATATCTTTTTCTTTATCTTTAAATACAGCCCAACGCCATTGGTCATTATGGCGATCAAAGTCATAGATCACTAAATCAAATAATCTTGATCTGGCGACAAAATTTTGATCGACTTTATGTTTATGATTATTTAATATTTTTTCAACCACATCATCAGTAGAAACTATTTTTTTTGCATTACCAAAACTTTCCAATTCCCGCCAATCCCCACCAGGCCGTTCTTCCAACAGGTAAACGCCTCCTCCAAACTCGTCATTATAGATGCCAAGAGCCGGTTGTTTTGGAATATAATATAACTTTGGATTAGTGTGATAAATCCCGGAAGCTTCTGCCAAAGGAGATATCGCTGTAGCCGCAAAAGGATGGGTCGACATAAAATTATCCTTGACGATTGGCTCCGCAAAGGAGACTTTATTGAAAGGATAAGGAAGAAATCTCGAGGCATCTTTTTCCATGGATCGCATGACAAATTGTTTGCCGTCCGGATCGATAAGCCGCAGTGAGTTGGTCTGGTTGCCACCACCTCGTTTGGCAGGAGTCATTCCCCCTCTGAACGTTGAAAGATCAAGGACTTCCATTTTATATTCCTGACGGTAAAGATCCCGATAATGTGCGCCCAATAAAGCTT
>JBLHJZ010000167.1:0-8590 GCA_047619515.1 Saprospiraceae bacterium
TAAGCGAACTAAGAAAAAGCAAGGATTTATCTATTGGAGAAGTATAGCGGCTGCGGCTGCAATGGTCGGAGTGATCGGTCTATTTTTTTGGACGCAGAGAGATTTTGGAAAGTCGGAGGTACTGGTAGATGCGAGCACGGTAGAAAAGAAGGAGGATAGATCGGCTACTATTATTCGCACGGAGACTAAAGACCTAAAGCCGAAGAATACGGTAGCGATGGATGTTGAGGAAATTGCTGCTACGGCTAGCGCAGCCGAGAAACCAGAAGCGCCAGATAATCCATTGGCATTTAACGAATCTCAGAAAAAACAGGCAAAACCAAAAGTTGATCCTTCGAATATCGAAGCTGGTTTTATGGAGGAGGAAAACGAGGAGATTTATGCTGATGAGGTAACCGTACCAAATATCGAAGAAGTGGAACCTGTTTTTGAAGATATGGAGATAGCTCAGGAGGAGATAACAGAAATGGCAAATATGGCAAGTATGCCGGCAAGAGAGCTTGAAAAAACCGACCAGTCAGGCTCCATTACCATAGTGGAAGCTCCCCAAAATTGGGTTGTAGTGGATAAAGAACCAGCCCGAAAAGATGAAAGTCTTATTAACGCTAAGAAAGAACAAGTAACTAGTATCTCAGGAAATAGCAGGATCCAGGCTAATAAATTGGATCGTATAGAAAATGAATTCCGGCTAAATGGAACGGTTACCGAAAACGCTACAGGCGAGTCCATGATTGGCGCCAGTATACTGCTCAAAGGTACCGCTGAAGGAACCATAACGAATGTTGATGGCAATTTCGCTTTACAAAGTAATCAAGCTTTACCCTGGAAAATTGTGGTTTCCTATACCGGATATGCTGACCAGGAGCTTGTCGTAAATAGTATGGAAGACCCACTCATAATTACCCTTAATAATAATAATCTTGCCCTAAGTGAGATAGTAGTATCCGGCCGAGGAGAAAAAAGGCAAAAGAGATCCATGGATG
Source organism: Saprospiraceae bacterium (assembly GCA_047619515.1). Taxonomy (GTDB): domain Bacteria; phylum Bacteroidota; class Bacteroidia; order Chitinophagales; family Saprospiraceae; genus JAHDHW01. The sequence goes on from JBLHJZ010000167.1 coordinate 984, forward strand.
ATTCCATTCAAAATCCGGAACCTCAAAGTAGTTTCCGGAAGCTGGAACGTTATATCAAAAAGAATCTTAAATACCCGGAAATTGCCCGTCAGAATGGGGTAGCGGGGGCTGTCATCGTAAGATTTTTTATCAATGCAGATGGAAAACCTGAACAATTAAGTGTCCTTGGTTCATTGGGTAGTGGATGCGATGAGGAAGCGATGCGTTTGATGGAAGAAGGGCCGAAGTGGACGCCGGTGAATACCTGGGCTACTTATTCGGTGAAGTTTAAGCTATAGTACAATAGGCTTTAGCCTGTTTTTTGCCCAAAACAGGCTAAAGCTTGTGGTACTATAGTGTCTCTAATTCTTTCCAAATATTCTTTCTGGCGGCCTTTTCGTACTTTTCATAAAATGAATTTGTTTTAAAAAGTCGATCCATTTCCAGGAAATGTTTCAGCACTTTTTTTCTACCTGAAAAATATAGAAAGGAGGGTACAATATTGTATTCCCTTCGGATTTGAGAGGTGTATTTTTCATATTTATCTCCGTTACTTCCAAGTATCGAAAGGTCGAGATCCAACAGAAATTCGTTATCTTTTTTATCTGCCTCATTTTTCCAGTCTTCGATAGCATGTGTTTTCGTAGACCAGATGAGTTTATAAATTTTCTCTTTGAGACTTGTTGACAAACCCAGCGTTTTCAATCGTTTTGAACAAAGGATAGCACTTCTCTCTTCGTTATCTTTACTCATCGGGTCATAAACAATGTCATGATACCATATTGCTAGCTCTACGGCTTTGAGGTCATTGACTTCCGCCTGGTATTTATCCAGTTTTTTGAAAAGATCGTAGAGATGATTCAGGTTGTGATAAGCCCGGCGACCTTCAGCGTAGTATTGGACGATTTCCTCCCAGAGTGTTTTAGCGGTAGCTTTATCAATATCAAAAGAGGCTAACAAATCAAACCAACGCAGTTTCAGGTACTCATTCATATTTTAGAATTTAGATATTTTAGCATTTAGGGACAATCCCTGGACCAGCCAATAATTTTTTGGACAGGTTCTTATAAAATAGCGTGCGTGACAGATTGCCGGAAACTTGATTCAAGCTAAAAGCCGCAAATAGGTCGCACACTCTATAAAATACGGGATAAGTTTAGCAATGATTCATAAGCATGGGATTACTTATTACTAATCGGATCGGAAAATTGTCTGTATTCATTGCGATAGGGTACTTCTTACTTACTTTTTATCGCTAAACCGCTCTCTAAGCGCAGCGTGAGCAGTAACTTTTATTACCTCCAGTTGCCTAGGAGTGAATGCGAATTATCAGTAAGTCAATATCAAAATAAAACAGCAATATAATTGTCGTGCAAACACTTATCTCCCAATATTTATTAGTTATTATAAATTTATCAATTTCCCTTTCGTTTTATACTTTTTTTTCGATAGCTTTAGTGCACTTAGGGTATTTCCCTAAAGTATACCTGTCCTTTAAATAGCATTTTGATAACGCCTAAAATTGTGTAACATGAAACAACGAATACCTCTTTTCCTGGCCTTAGTATTGTCAATGGTTTTATTTTCACAGTGTGCTACTTTAAAAAATCATAAAATCGCTGAAAAGAATAAGGAAACGGTCAGGGTTTGGTTTGAAGAAGGCTGGAACCATAATCGTAATGATGAATTAGTGGAACGATGCTTTGACCCTGCCTGGCGGGATGGTAATCCTCTTCTCGCTGACCAAATATCGGGATATAAAGGTATGCGTCATTTAATCAAAAGCTATAAAGAAGCTGCTCCCGACGCTCATTTTACCATCACTCACCTTTTTGCTGATAAAAACCGGGTGGCAGTACGATATGAAGTCGTAGCGACTCAGACAGGCACCATGTTTGGTATCCCGGCTAGCGGGAGACAGTTCACGTCTACTGGAATCGTGGTATATGATATGAAAGACGGGCGGATTGAAGTTTCCTGGCAGGAATTAGATCTCACCGGTATTCTTAAACAGTTGAAGGATTAGCAAATTAAGTTCAAGTTCAAGAATCAAGTTCAAATGTGCCCGTATTATTCTGTTTTGGTAAATGCTTGAGTAGGGACACGATTGATTTGCTATGCGAGATCAAATGTTAAAACTCCATCCGGTTGTTTTTGCGTATCGTTTTGAACTTGAACTTGAACTTGATTCTTGAACTTGTATTTCACTACCCAAAAAGCCCACCCTTCGAACCATCCAATTTCTCCAACAGCCACTCCCGCTCCGCCAGCCTGCTAGTCTCCTCAATTTCTTTTCACTTTTAAAACCAGCATGAATTATTTTTTTGACAAAGCGAATCAGGTTAAGGTAATTCTCCCGGTGATAGCCTGTTTTCATTTTGGCGATGGATATAGCGAGAAAAACTATCGAGTAAAGAATCCAGGGCATTGTATTCTCCCAGCTCAAAATAGCTTTTTAATAACATCCTTCTGGCATCCAGATTATTGAGCACATCTTTAAATGTTACCTGTAATAATGATTGCATAGCCTGTTTGTATTTTTTGTGTTGAAAATAAAAAAAAGCCAGATTATATCGGCAGGTATTTTCTCGTTCCCGAGGGTGCAAATATTTTTTATAGGCTCACTGCTGTACGACCAGGAGCATCCAGTCATCCTTTATGACTTTGACATCTCTGGAAATGGAGTCTTGAACTTCAGGTTTAATAATGTCATGTTACCAGATAGCAATGTCAATGCAGCTGCCTCTAATAGGTTTGTAAAATTCAAAGTTGCTCAAAAAGCCAACCTGGATTTGGAAACCAAAATCTATAATTCCGCAGCTATTTATTTTGATTTTAATCCACCGGTAATTACGAACCAGATTTTACATACGATTGGCGAGGATTTCGTAATCTCAGTAAGTATTGATCCGGTAGAAAACCCGCTGGCGCAAGAGGTTTTTAAAATCTCTTGCGTTTTTGTTTATAGTAACTTAGCATTTGAATTTTACGAGGCTTAGTAAACCTTTGGCAATGTCAAATAAATAACCTAACAAGACCGTAGGTCGATCACATGGGCGTAGCCCAATCACAGGTAAAACGATTACTAGCCTGTAATTCAAAGAGTTGAAGCCATTCTTGCGATTGCCATGAAACACTTCCCCTTTTCCTTTTTTTTATAGATAATAATTCCGTACTTTGCGCCCGTTTTAGTACTCATTAAAAATAATAAATAAATTATGAAAAAATTAATATATTTTTTACCGCTTTTGGCTGTGTTGGCAGCTTGTACTCCTAAAATACCTCAGGTAGTTGTGCTTCCTCCTGTCAAGGTGGAGTTGACCAATTTTGTAGATTCTGTTTCCTATGTACTGGGCGCCTCTAATGCTAAGCAGATAAAGACTTTTTTGCCAAAAGAGGAGGTGCTTTTTAATGATACAATGTTCCAGTTAGGTTTTGCAGAAGGCTATAAAGGCGAAAATCGTTTGAGTGAAGAAGATGAAGAGGCTTTACTAAAAATCTTTCAAGCTAAGATGCAGGCTATCACGGAAGCAGAAAATGCAAAAAAAGCGGCTGCTGCAAAAGGAATAGCGGATACCTATCTTGTAGAAAATGCAGTGAAAGAAGGCGTCACGACTACCGCGAGTGGCCTTCAGTATAAAGTATTGACAGCAGGCACGGGAGCGATGCCTACCGCGGCGGACAAAGTAGAAGTCCATTATGAAGGTAGATTAATCGACGGTACCGTATTCGATAGTTCTTATAAAAGAGGAACTCCGGCTACTTTTGGCGTCACTCAGGTAATCAGTGGCTGGACCGAAGCATTACAACTCATGAAAGAAGGAGCGAAATACCAATTGACTATTCCTTCGAAACTCGCCTATGGAGAAAGAGGTTCACCGCCTAAGATCGCACCAGGAGAAGCTTTAATTTTCGATGTGGAGTTAATCAAAGTTATTAAGTAATCTAGAAAATAAAATCCGATGAAAAAGTTATTGCTGTTATTGCCTGTTATTGTTTTGTTTTGGGCATGTCCAGGAGGACAAGGTTCTACGGCTGATCCAGCGGGTTCGACCGAGCTAAAAACTTTTACGGACTCCGCTTCTTATTCCCAGGGATTTATGATGGGCGTGCAAATTAAAAAAATGCAGGTAGACGGGGAAGAGATGATTTTTAATTCCGCAGCTATGAAAACTGGAATTGATGCCGCGCTTAGCGGGAAGGATGAGGTTTTTAAGGAGGAAGAGATGATAGCTATTTTGAATCGTTATAAAACGACTTTAGAAGCTTCCACCCAGAAAAAGCAAAAAGCTGATGGTGCGGTCAACAGGATAGAAGGGGAAGCGTTTTTAGCAGAGAATGCAAAAAAAGAAGGCGTCAAAACGACTGCTTCCGGTCTTCAGTATAAGGTAATTGCACCAGGGACAGGTGCCTCTCCAACAATTAAAGACATCGCAGAGGTCAATTATGAAGGACGCCTGATAGACGGGACGGTTTTCGATGCTTCCGCCATGCGTGGTGCTTCTATGAAATTTGCCCTAACCGCTGTAATCAAAGGCTGGACCGAAGGTGTTCAACTGATGAAAGAAGGTGGGAAATTCCAGTTTTATATTCCTACTGATTTAGCTTACGGCGATATGGGATCTAAAGGTGTTCCTCCGGGAGAAACATTGATCTTTGATGTGGAATTGCTTAAGGTAAACCCATAGACAGAGGTTAGGGGAGAGGTTAGGGGTGATGGGTGAAAGGTGAGGTCTCGACGAGCTCACCTCTCACCATTCACCACTGAATCATCCTCACTCCTGTACCGCTGTACAAGGCTTGGAACAGTTTGCTTTCTTTTCTTGTGGGAATAAATCCAATCCAACCAATCTTACCGGACTAGCATTTATTTTAGCTGCACTGTTTTTGGAACCAGCCGGTTGGCAATTAGCCGTTTTTGCCGGAGCTTTGTTGACTACTTTGACTGCAGTTGCTGAGGCGGAACCGGATTTACCAGAACAAGTTCTTTTACAAGCTGCCATTTTTGCTGGTGTAGAGGCAGTATTGTCCCCACAGATTTTTTTACAAGCTTCTTTTTGTGCTGGCGTACAGGTAGCTTGTGCCTGGATGTCATTGCTGAAAGCCATGGCGGTCATTACGAAAAGTGCTAATAGTAAATTTTTCATTATAAAAATTTATAGTTTCCCTCAGAACCGCTGAGGTACCGGATAACCTAAAAAGTTATTGCAAAGTTAGTGGCTGGGTCCCTGCTCAGCTGTTGTATACCTGTTATCTACTTGTTAATGAGCTGTTAATCCAACACATCATAGAATAATAATACCGTTTTTTGTATATTGACACTAAAGGAGTACTGATCAATTGTCAAGGGCTAATAGCCAATAGCTAAGAGTTTGAATCAAGTTCCGGCAATAGGTCACGTACGCATAGCATTTTATAATAATATTGAAATGAATAAAACCAATGTTATCATCGGAGCATTATTTCTCGCCTTGATTGCGCTGTTTGCCTGTCAGGTAAAGTGGATGACCGATTCCCGAAATCTCATAGAAGAACAATTTGATCATAAGATCAGTATGGCGATGGTCTATGCGGTGAACTTATTGGGTGACGGAAAATTTTCGCCAAATTGTTCTGTTGCAACAGCGACTTGTCTTCCTGTCGAAGAATTTACGGGTGGTTTTCAGATTGAAAAAAGAACAGGAGTTGATGTGCCAAAGGTCAAGGCTGCACTGGCAGTTGCCCTGGAATTTTATCAGGTAAAAATGAATTATGAAGTAGAAGTAGCTGATAAACAATCTGTTATAAAAGAAAGTCTGGCTCAATATACTTGTGCAATAGATCCACTGCAGAAAAATAGTAGCGAATATTTAGTGGTAAGTTTTCCGGGAAAGGATCAATACGTTTTTGGAAAGATGAAATTTATGCTTTTCAGTTCTATCATTCTCTTATCTTTTATTACACTGGTTTTTGTGCTCGCCAGTTACACGATGATCCGGCAACGGCGAATACACCAATTCAATAAGGAGTTTTTTAATAATATGGCGCATGAATTTAGAACGCCTTTAGCCAATATTTCTTTGGCAGGGACACTGTTGTCTAAAAAAACGAAAGACCCCAAAGAAGAAAAATATTTAAATGTTCTAAAAGAAGAAAGTAAAAAATTAGCGGCTCAGGTTGATCGGATTTTACACCTTTCAAAAATTGAGAATGGCGAGTATGAACTAGCTAAAGAAGAACTATGCCTGAAAGATCTGATCCAAAGTGTGATCAAAGATATGGAGCTTCAGATCAGGGAAAAAAATGCAGTCATCAACTTTAATATGGATAGTGATCCGACGAGTTTTATTGGCGATAGATTTCATCTCGGAAACGCTTTTCGCAATTTATTGGAAAATGCATTGAAATATTCTACCATTAATCCCGAGATTAATATTTCTTTAAAAAAGGATAGGGAAGGGGTGCTGATTCTTTTCCAGGATAACGGGATAGGCATTGCTAAAAAAGATCAAAAGGAGGTATTTGAAAAATATTATCGTGTAAATCATGGCAACGTTCATAATCAAAAAGGCTTTGGCCTGGGATTGTCCTATGTCAAGATGATCATCGAACGACATAAAGGCTTTATCAAAATTTTTAGCGATTTGAATAAAGGAACCCGCTTTGACCTTTTTTTACCAGCAAAATTAAATTAAATGGATAGCAACCAGCGCATTTTAATAGTCGAAGATGATATCCATTTGGGTTTTCTGTTGATGGATTTTTTAGAAGGGGAAAATTTTAATGTTAAGCTATGTAGAGATGGTGAATCCGGCTTTTCAAGTTTTAAAAAAGAGGCCTTCGATATCTGTATCCTCGATGTGATGCTTCCTGAAATGGATGGCTTTACCCTGGCCAGAAAGATTAAGAAAATCGATCAGCAAACCCCTTTTTTGTTTTTGACCGCCCGTTCTATGAAAGAGGATAAACTACAGGGATTTTCCGTCGGAGCGGAGGATTTTATCACCAAACCTTTTGACGAACAGGAATTACTCTGTCGGCTTCGGGTCATCCTTCGTAGGAATAAAAAAGAAGCTAAAACGCCTGTACGACTTCAGTTTGATATAGGCGATTATTTATTTGATTATGCCCGCCAGGAACTTTGCTATAAAGGAACACCAACGCGTATCACCGAAAAAGAAAACGAGGTATTGCGTTTACTCTGTTTAAATAAAAACCAAATCCTAAAAAGAGAAGAAGCAGTAGAACAAATCTACGGAAAGAAAGATTATTTCCTCGGCCGTAGCTTCGACGTTTTCATTTCCCGAATCCGTAAACTCCTCAAAAACGATCCCCGCATTTCGATCGAAAATGTCTTCAAAGTAGGCTTTATTTTGAAAATTAATAATGAAGAAAATGAAGGTCTGCCCTCCCGGACGTAGTTGAGTTCAAAATGTCCCGCATGGTGAAAAATTCAAGTTCAAGAATCAAGTTCAAGTTCAAGAATCAAGTTCAAGTTCAAAATGTCCCGAATGGGATCTGTTGCTGGGAAAATTAATGAGGCGGAATTCCGATAAATGTAATACGCGAGTTCCTATTTCAAAATCCATTCGATAATTATTACGTAAGGTTTTGAACTTGATTCTTGAATTTGAACGTGAACTTTTTTT
>JBLHJZ010000168.1:0-8565 GCA_047619515.1 Saprospiraceae bacterium
AAAATGATACGATTCCCAAAAAACAATAATTTATTAAGGGAATAGGAAAATTTGTAGTTTTCGATTAATGAATCTGGATTATTTGGAATAAAACATCTGTAAGACTGGAGGACATAGGACATTTTATTCAAAAAAATTGGTAATGATGGGTGAATAGTAAGGAAGTAGACGTACTTTTATTTTTCCTTACCTAACCTGTTTTACCTAAACTAAAGAAATTGCTCTGTCAAGAGACAAGGAGATAATACCTAATTTGATAAAACTTAATATTTACAATGAAAAAAAGTATTACAATTTTGTGCTTAGGCTTACTTATATTCGGGTGTAACATGGAAAAAGAAAAAACGGCTGCAATGGCTGAACAACAGGCAAGTCCTGTAGAAATCAAACAAACATTTTCTGTAGAAGGCAAAACTGCGCAGGTTTATACCACTGCTGAAAATACCGATCTTAAATTATCGGCCTCCGCTAAGAAAACCTTTGAAGAGGCCAAGCAGCCCTTGGAGACGGAAGTAGCGATTTTTGTAAATCCTAATAAAACGTTCCAAAGCCTTTTGGGAATTGGTGGTGCGATAACGGATGCTTCGGCAGAGGTATTAGCTGTAATGCCTGAAGACAAGCAAGCCGAATTAGTAAAGGCTTATTATGATCTTACCGAAGGAATTGGCTATTCATTACTACGTACGCATATTCACAGTTGTGATTTTAGCAAGGCAAGTTATACTTATGTTTCGGATGAGGATAAATCCTTGAAAACCTTTAGCATCGAGCATGACCAGCAGTTTCGAATCCCGCTGATTAAAAAAGCGATCGCGACCGCTGGAGGGACGTTGCCTTTATATGTCAGTCCCTGGAGCCCTCCTGCTTTTATGAAAGATACTAAGGAAATGTTACGGGGAGGAAAATTATTACCGGAATTTGCGGATGCCTGGGCTTTGTATTATACCAAGTTTATCAAGGCTTATGAAAAAGAAGGTATGCCGATTTGGGGGCTCACCATTCAAAACGAACCCATGGCGACCCAGCGATGGGAATCCTGTATTTATACAGCAGAGGAGGAGAGAGATTTCCTAAAAAACCACCTGGGACCTACCATGGAAAAAGAAGGCCTCGGAGATAAGAAAATCATCGTCTGGGATCATAACCGGGATTTAATCAATCATAGAGCTAATACCATTTTTGATGATCCTGAGGCTTCTAAATATGCCTGGGGAATCGGTTTTCACTGGTATGAGAATTGGACGGGTGGCGAACCCATGTTTGTAAATCTGGGTAACATCAAGGAATCCTATCCTTCAAAAAACCTAATCTTCACCGAAGGCTGCAATGAGAATTTTGATCCTGAAAAATATCAATTCTGGCCCAATGCGGAACGCTATGGCCGTTCTATGATCAATGACTTTAATAGTGGAACGGTTGCCTGGACGGATTGGAATATTTTATTAGATGAAACCGGAGGGCCGAATCATGTTGGCAATTTGTGTTTTGCGCCTATTCATGCGGATACCAAAACCGGAGAGTTGGTGTACACGCCTTCCTATTATTATATCGGACATTTCTCCAAATTCATCCGGCCAGAGGCAAAAAGAGTAAGTACGGTGAGTAGCAGAAGTAGTCTCTTAAGTACCTCGTTTATCAATGAAGATGGCAAGATGGCAACTGTAGTGCTGAATCTTACCGATACAGCAATTAAGTATAAATTGTATGTTGGTACAAAGGCTATTGAGGAAAGTATCCTACCGCATGCTATTCAGACGCTGGTTTATTGAGGGAAGATAGAGGCCAGGATGTCAAAAAGAAATGGAGATTGTATGATTGAGCCATAATACCTTTTAAAAAGCTCAAGCTCAAGCTCAAGTTCAAATTTGACCCCGAATGGCTTTATACTGACGGTTTTGAATTGGATACTTGAACTTAAAGTGAAGGTAAATTATCTTGCGATTGCCGTGGTATAAAAAATGAGTCTTTGACGAGTGCATTTCGTTTTTTCGCTGCAAGTGCTTCCAGAACTTTAAGTTCTGGAAGCTCTAACATGAAAAACGAATATTATAAATACACCCTCTTTAACTTTTTTTTGGATGTTTTATATTTGTAAAACAATTTGGTGCCTTTCCTGTTACGGTTGTAAATTTTATTTATTTTCGGCACGTTAACAAAACAAACGATAAATAAAATTCAGGCCTCTTTTCAATTATTAATCAATTCAGTAGCTTCAAAACTTTAAAATACCTATATGAAATTTACAAAAATTCTTCCTCATTATTTAGTTCTATTTTTACTCTTTCCTCTTTTCTCCGCCTGCGGCAGTGATGATGACAATCCTGAAGTAAGTGCATCAATTTTTATGGAAGATGTATCAATTTTCGAAGGTAATAGTGGCATGACTTCTTTTACTTTCAAAATATTAGCTACGCAACAAGTTACCGCTCCGGTCACTATAGAATTTACGACACAGGATGGTAGTGCCATTGCCGGTGAAGATTTCGTCAGTCAATCAGGTACTGCGACTATTCCAACGGGTACCAGAGAAGCTTTAGTGATCATTGAAGTTTTCTCAGACACTATTGTGGAAACCGATGAAGATTTCACGCTGGTGATTTCTAATGCGGTTAATGCAACTTTTACCAGTAACACGGCAACCGGAACCATCCAAAATGATGATATCGACTCCCCGGTGGATGATGGTTATACCACACCGACTTCTTATCCAGGGTATACCCTGAATTGGGCAGACGAGTTTAATGGAACAGCTTTAAACTTAGCCGACTGGAATTACGAAACCGGGAATAGCGGCTGGGGGAATAATGAGTTACAGAACTATGTGAGTGGTACGAATAATGCCTATTTGGAGAATGGCAAATTAGTGCTTGAGGCAAAGAATGAAAGTTCAAATGGCAGCAATTATAGTTCTGCCCGCTTGACCACGCAAGGCAAACAATCTTTTGAGCATGGACGAGTTGATATCCGTGCAAAACTTCCTCAAGGCCAGGGAATATGGCCTGCGCTATGGATGCTCGGTGAACGATTCAGTACAGTAGGCTGGCCCGCTTGCGGAGAAATAGATATTATGGAAATAGTCGGTCATGTCCCGAATAAAGTCCATGGTACCATTCACTGGGATAATGCAGGAGCATACGCTTCCTATGGTGGCGATTTTGAGCTTAGCAGTGGTGTTTTTGCTGATGAGTTTCATGTCTTTTCTATCATTTGGAATACTTCGGAAATCAAGTGGTATATGGATGATATTTTATATAATACTGCTGACGTGACACCTTCCGGCTTGAGTGAATTTCATGAGCCTTTCTTTTTTATTTTTAATATTGCTGTTGGTGGAAATTGGCCAGGATCGCCGGACGCCAGTACTATTTTCTCTCAGACTATGGAGGTAGATTATATTCGAATGTTCCAATAAGAGCTAACATAATATAAGGAGTCGATTTTCAAAGAAGTCGTATTATTCCAGCTGTACATTATCTGTACAGCTGGAATAAATTTGCCTAGTTATTGGTCTAGCATAAATTGCTAACTTATTTCAAGCCTCGCAAATAAACCTGTATTTGCTGGTAGCTATCGTTTCCTTAAGGGATAGGGTATTAATAAGTGTCCGATTTAGGCGAAGTTATTTTGGCTTTAGACAAGCGCAAAAAATAGGGAATAGTGGTTCTATGCGCTATTTTTTGTATGAAGTATAAAGTCAAAAGAACGAGTATAAAGCAGATAGTTATTAGTAACCTGTCCCTAAATGCAACGTAAAATAAGTAGTGGCTGAATTATGGCTAATGAATTTTTGCTCTAATCAAGGAACGCCCGGAACCTCATAGCCTTAGCTATGAAGGTGAGGATGAGACGAAGAGTAGGGCGAAAAGACATAGTCAGAATCGGACGATATTTATTTTACGATGCACTAAACGCGCCTTAATAGCAGAGGTCAGATTGTACACCCTACCTCAGAAAAGTCGTAGTACTATTTAATCTGCGAAAAAAATAACAAAAATCAATCTATACTACTCCCTCCAATAAAAGACTGTTCCGAAAGGAGCGAGGTCAACAACTTCAACTGATTCTTAGCCCGCACAAAATTATGCTCCGGATATTTCACCATATAATACTGATCGCCATTAAGATAGTCCGCAAGGAAACGGATCGCCTGTTCAAGAATAATATAAATCGCTCCGTTGAGAAGGTTATCTTTTTCGGAAACGCTAATCCAATCGCTTGTCATTTCTAAAAAACCTTTATATAAAAACTGGAAACTTTCGGGATCGAAAGAGACCTTTTCGAGATCCCTTTCATCTTCGGTAGCGGTGTTGCACATCGTCCTTACCATATCTCCAAAATCCGTAACAATATAGCCTGGCATCAGGGTATCCAGATCAATGACGGCTATACACTTTTGCGTATTTTTATCAAAAAGGACATTACTGAGTTTACAATCATTATGGACTGCCCGAAGCGGGAGATTAGAAAAATTGAGGGTTTGAAATTGATCATAAAACTGAATAGTCTTCGCGATTTCATCCTCCGCATTTTGTTTTCTTTCCACTGGCGCATTTTTCAATATCTTTTTAAAATCCTGAAAACGGCTGGGCAGGTTATGAAAATCCGGAATGGTGATTTTCAATTGCCGGACATCAAAGTCTTTTAGAAAAGTAGCAAAGGTTCCATAGGCTTTAGCAGCCTCATATAACTGATCCAGGCCACTGGGTTTTTCAAAAGATACAGAGTCTTTGATAAATTTAAAAAATCGCCAATGTGCCCCTTGATCATCGACAAAGAGCGTTTTGAAATCAGCCGTATGCAAAGGAATAGAGCCTTGTAAAGGGTATCCTTTTTTAATCAAAAAATCCTGCACCAAAATGGTATTCTTCATCACATGAACCGGATTTTTAAAGGTAGCCGTATTCATACATTGCAGGACATAATTGGCTGTTTCTCCATTCTCCAGCACCCCGATTTTATAGGTCTGATGAATCACGCCACCGGAGAGCTGCTCCAAAGTTATCAGCGCTGCCAGTGGCAGGAATTGCCGGGTGATTTGTGCTATTTTTTCCACAGCGGATTTTCGTAAGAGCCCTGGTCGATCATTCCTAAAATCGCTTTTTGAACCTTTGGTTTATCCTCCGCATAAGTCACTCCATACCATTGTTCTGTACTTTCCAAAACCTCGACTTTCACTTTACCACTCTGAACTAAATCATTGATTATAAGTGGAATATAAAACTCAGACCGCGGGTTATCTTTATAGGCTTTTGCAAAGTTTATAAAGTGTGTTTCCAGATCCTTAAAGAATTCAGGATGGAAGCCCCAGAAATTCATGGAGACCAAAGTATTCTCCGATAATTCAAAAGCGACCTCTTCGTCATAGTAATTAATCTTGTCGCCTTCGATGACAATCTTTGTTCGTTCCACTACGCTGGTCAAATTACTTTCGGCATCCATTTCGCAAACCCCTCTGGACACCGATCCGTTTGGAGAAAGCGTTTTGGATAGCTGAAAACCAGCCATAGAAAAATGCGTCGGCGTCACCTTTGTGTTTAAAAAGTCCGCCATTATTTTAAAAGAAGAAATGCCATAATAGTCATCCGCGTTGATCACCGCAAAAGGTTCTTTGACCACATCTTTGGCTACCAGCATCGCATGACCTGTCCCCCAGGGTTTCTGCCTCGGCACTACACCCAAGCCAGGAATATCCGGTTCCATAGGTTGAAAAACAAAGGCAACCTCAATGAGATCGGCAAAGCGGGAACTTACTTTTTCTTTAAAATCTTCGACGAAACTTTCGCGAACAATAAAAACGACCTTGCCAAAGCCTGCCCGGATGGCATCGTACACAGAAAAGTCAATGATCGTTTCTTCTGCGGGCCCTACTCCATCGAGTTGTTTCAATCCGCCGTATCGGCTGCCCATTCCGGCAGCGAGAACTACTAGTGTTGGTTTCATATTTTTTAAATTACTTTATGATTGATATTCTTGAGCAAGTTAAAAACTTGCCTACATTACGTACTTCCATTTACCCCTTCGACTACGCTCAGGCCATGGCTGAGGGTAAACTTGAAAGAGTAATTTCATTGAAAATAATTTCTTTTCCCAAGCATTGCCGCAAAATAGTATTTTTTCCTTATTATTGATGCGGTACTTTGGGAATCATTCCTGAGAGAGCAATTTTACAAAACGAAAAAACCTAATTTATGAATTTTACAATCCTTGACTGGAGCTTTGTAATCGGATTCTTTGCGATTTCACTAGGCGTTGGGCTTTATGCCTCTAAAACTTCCGGTAAAAACTCAACGGAGTTTTTTCTATCCGGTAGAAACATGCCCTGGTGGTTGTTAGGCGTATCGATGGTCGCCACTACCTTCTCTGCCGATACACCAAATCTGGTAACCGGCCTTATTCGGGAATCCGGCGTAGCAGGCAACTGGGGCTGGTGGGCCTTTCTTATCACCGGAATGTTAACCGTTTTTGTATTCGCAAGGTTATGGAGACGTTCTGAAGTCCTTACGGATGTGGAATTCTATGAATTGAGGTATAGTGGCAAGACGGCTACCTTCTTAAGAGGATTTAGAGCCTTATACCTGGGATTTGTTTTCAATGTTTTGGTGATGGGAGCGGTATCTCTGGCTGCCGTAAAATTTGGAGAAATACTCTTGGGTGTTCCAGGCTGGCAAACCTTGCTGGTGGCCGGAACAATCACTTTAGCTTATAGTACTATTGGTGGTTTAAAAGCAGTTATTCTCACTGACTTTATTCAATTCATCATAGCCATGATCGGCTCTATCTGGGCATGTATTTATATTGTCAATTTACCGGAAGTCGGGGGATTGTCCAATCTGCTTATTCATCCTAATGTAGTGGACAAACTCAGTATATTACCTGATATGTCAGATCCTAATGTTTGGGTTCCCGTTTTAATTGTACCACTTGCTGTACAATGGTGGGCATCTTATTACCCTGGAGCAGAACCCGGAGGTGGTGGTTATATTGCCCAGCGTATGTTTTCTGCCAAAGACGAAACAAATGCGGTAGGTGCTACCTTATTATTTAATATTGCCCATTATGCCTTACGGCCCTGGCCCTGGATTTTGATCGCATTGGCTTCCTTAATTGTTTTCCCGGAACTCTCTGATATTAAAGAAGTATTTCCTGCAATTTCTGATAATAAAGTCGGTCATGATATTGCTTATCCGGCCATGTTGACAAAATTACCTCCCGGCCTTTTAGGTTTGGTAGCTGCCTCCGTTATAGCCGCTTTCATGTCTACTATGTCCACTCAGTTAAACCTGGGTGCCTCCTATATTGTCAATGATTTTTACCAAAGATTTATAAAACCTGATGCTTCAGAAAAACAACTCGTTTTTGTGGCTCGGATATTTACAGTAATATCAGCCATTATGGGTCTTAGTTTGGGCTTAGTATTGACAGATGCTACACAGGCATTCAACCTCTTGCTTTTATTGGGCGCCGGTACCGGATTAATTTATATCCTTAGATGGTTTTGGTGGCGGATCAATGCAACTACCGAGTTGGTAGCTATGATCGCTTCCCTTTTTATTGCTTTTTATTTCACCTTTTTTAATACCAAATACGCATCGTTTAGTACCCCTATCGATCATAGCCTGGAGTCCTGGCAAACGATAATAATAGGTGCTGTCCTTACCACAGTAATCTGGGTAATCGCTACCTTTCTTACCACGCCGACTGATGACGATACACTGATCAATTTTTATCAGAAAATAAGACCCGAAGGAAGAGGCTGGGATGTGGTTAGGGCTAAAGCCAGAGCTAAAAATATCCATGTTAGCGAATCTAAAGGAAATTTACCTACTCAGCTTTTGAGTTTTATGATTGGAACGATAGCCGTTTATTCGGCACTATTCGCAACCGGAAATTGGATTTATGGAAATACAATGCCGGCGGTTATTTGTACCGTCCTTGCTATTGGCGGGGCTATTTTCCTGATGCAATCTATGAAGAGAATGAATACGGAATAAGCTGAAGGTTTACTAAACCTTTATGGAAAAACACCCTAGAGGTTTAGTAAACCTATAACACATTGCCGATGTTAGTGATAATATATTTGATTCCGGTATCTTTTTAGGTATTGAGAGTCTGTACGGAGACTCGCTATTGGTTCCCCCTGCGGAGACCAATTTATCGGTCGATTGCTCCATCGTAACATTTGAAAACAACTCCAGCTACGCTACTTCTTTTTTCTGGGACTTTGGAGATAATTCTACTTCTACTGAGAAGAATCCTCCGCCTCATACTTATGCGGTAGATGGTATTTATGATATCACTTTGATTACTTATAATTACTGCTGTAGTGATACGATTACTACGGAGATCACTATCGGCACGCCAAACGGAGTGGATGACCTGGAATTCAAACCTTATAGCTTTTCGCCTAATCCGGTGAGTGATTTCGCGACCCTACATTTTAAAAATGGGGAAGCTTTTGAATTGAAGATATTTGATACAAGTGGAAAATTATTGGTTCAAAAATCAGGCGCTGGGTTTGATGAATTGGATTTTGAAAACTTTGGTTCTGGTGTTTATTTTTTGGAA
>JBLHJZ010000169.1:0-8535 GCA_047619515.1 Saprospiraceae bacterium
GTAATACCAAAATCTTTATCATCTTTTGGGATAAATTTCACCGCATTGAAAGTTGCTGCTGCCATTGTCTGATTTTTTGGCAAAGGTAATGACTATGGACTTTAGCAGATATGTTGTACAGCATGTTTTGTCATGTTGTACAACATTGTATTTTATTCCGTCCTCCGTTCCTTTACACAAGTAAGGGTCTGGTTCAAAAAAGGCGTAGGATGGCAAATCTATCCTGCAATCCGGAGTAGGACTAAATTGCTCAAAAGGTGATGGAGCGGTGTGAATCATCGGACCCATTGATAAAAATCATTCTATCCGAATAACACTCTTCCTAACTTTACAGCTCAACTTTCAAGTTTGGGAGTAGTTAAAATAACATTTATGCAGCATAAAGTAATCATTGAACCTTTCCGTATAAAGGTCATCGAACAAATCAAACTGACCTCAGAAGAAGAGCGCCACAATTTCCTGAAAGCGGCACACTTCAATCCCTTCCTCTTGGAATCCGATCAAGTCATTATCGATTTACTTACCGACAGTGGCACTTCTGCTATGAGTAAGGAACAATGGGCTGGCATGATGCGCGGCGACGAAAGTTATGCAGGAGCGAAAAGTTGGCAGCGAATGGAAGCGGAAATTCTAAGTTTGACGGGCTATCCTTATATTTTACCGACCCATCAGGGGCGTGCAGCGGAACACTTGCTATACAACCATTTGGGAGGTCCTGGAAAAGTCTTTATCAGCAATACCCATTTCGATACTACGAGAGCAAATATCGAATTTTCAAAAGCAATAGCAATAGATTGCCTGATTGAGGAAGGTCACCAACCAAATTTGATTCATCCTTTCAAAGGCAACATGGATATTCAACAGTTGCTCAAAAATATCGAAAAGTACGGTGCAGAAAATATCGGTGCGGTCATCCTCACGGTGACGAATAATAGTGGCGGCGGACAACCAGTGAGTATGCAAAATGCCAAAGAAGTCTCCAAAATTTGTAACGCAAATAATATACTATTCATCCTGGATGCCTGTAGAATTGCTGAAAATTCCTATTTCATTTGCCATCGGGAAGCTGGTTATAAAAACAAAACCTACCGTGAAATTGCACAGGAAATGTTTTCACTCGCCGACGGCTGCATTATGAGTGCCAAGAAAGATGCTCTCGTGAATATGGGCGGTTTTTTGGCACTGAATGACCTCGAACTTGCTTTGAAGTGCCGCACTGTACTCATTATTACAGAAGGCTATTCAACATATGGTGGCTTATCGGGTAGAGATATGGAAGCCATCGCCATTGGTTTGCGTGAAGTTTTTGATCCTGATTATCTTCATTATCGAATAATAAGCACCACTTATTTGGGCAACAAATTACATGAAATGGGTGTGCCGATTATTCGACCTGTGGGGGGACATGCCGTCTATGTGGACGCAAAAGCCTTTTACCCTCATATTCCGCCGGAACAATACCCTGGGCAAGCATTGGTTTGTGAATTGTATTTGAAAGGTGGCATCCGGAGTTGTGAAATCGGTTCGGTGATGTTTGGAAAAAACGATGAAAACGGAAAGCTCATTCCTGCCCCAATGGAACTCGTTCGCCTCGCCATTCCCCGAAGGGTTTATACCCAAAGTCATTTGGATTATGTGGTGGAAACCTTTGCGGAATTATTAAAAGAAAGAGAACAAACCAAAGGCTATCGAATTACTTACCAGCCTCCTTTTTTGAGACATTTTACTTCGCATTTCGAGCAAGTGGAGGTGATGGCAGGGGCTTCGGCTTGATACCATATCAATAATACCTCCTCTCTACTTACAGGTGATTTTAATTAAATACAATCAACTTTTTTTTTAAAATGAAGCCAAATAATGCTAATAATAGCAAAGTTTTTATGACAGAAATCGTCTTGCCAAATGATACCAATCCATTAGGCATTTTGCTGGGAGGAAGATTACTAAACTGGATGGATATTGCAGCAGCTATTTGTGCACAAAATCATGCAGCACACATAGCAGTAACCGCAGCAATAGATTCTATTTCCTTTTCCCATCCAATTAAAATAGGGAACATCGCATATATAAAAGCGCAGATTACAAGGGTATTCAATACCTCAATGGAAATATATGTACAAGTTTGGAAAAAAGAAATAAGTTCTAAAAAAAGGCAAAAAACGAATGAAGCTTTTTTCACTTTTGTGGCTTTAGATCATAAAGGTCATCCTGTTCAGATTAAGCAGGTTTTCCCAAAAAGCAAGAAAGCTCAGTTGTTATATGTAACAGCGTTAGAACGACGAAAAAATAGAATAACAAATAAAAAAGTTAAAAAAAATGATGACAAAAAGATCGTGGGCGGAACCCTATAAAATAAAAATGGTGGAACCGATTTTCATGACAAATAATGAAGAGCGGAGACAATTTATTAAAGCAGCGGGTTATAATACTTTCCTTTTAAAATCAAAAGATGTTTATATTGATTTACTAACAGACAGTGGAACATCAGCAATGAGTGACAGACAATGGGCGCAGATTATGATGGGCGATGAAGCCTATGCCGGGAGTAAAGATTTTTATCATATGGAGGAAACTATTCAGAAATACTATGGCTATAAGTACATTATTCCTACTCATCAGGGAAGGGCAGCGGAGCACTTGATTTCCAAAATCCTGATTAAACAAGGTGACTTTATTCCGGGTAATATGTATTTTACAACAACTCGTTTGCACCAAGAATTAGCCGGAGGAACATTTGTTGATGTCATCATAGATGAAGCCCATGATCCTGAAAGTCAATACAAATTTAAAGGAAATGTTGATCTCCAAAAACTGGAAGATATCATTGCAAAAAAAGGCGCGGACAAAATACCTTATATCTGTATTGCCACCACGGTAAACATGGCGGGTGGACAGCCGATATCTATGAACAACCTTAAAGAAGTACGTGTCTTGGCTACAAAACACAATATCAAAATCGTACATGATATGACGAGGGTTGCTGAAAATGCTTATATGATACAACAACTTGAAGAGGGCTATAAAAATAAAAGCACTGCTGAGATTGTAAGAGAAATTTGCGACTTGACAGATATTGCCACGATGAGCTCAAAAAAGGATGCCCTTGTAAATATTGGTGGTTTTTTAGCGGTAAATGATTATGATATTTTTGAAGAAGCCCGCAACCTGGTAGTTGTGTATGAAGGGCTGCATACCTATGGTGGAATGGCTGGAAGAGATATGGGAGCCCTTGCTGTTGGCATTACCGAATCTGTTTCCGATGACCATATCAGGGCAAGAGTAGGCCAGGTACAATATCTTGGGCAAAAACTTCTTGACGGAGGTATTCCTATTGTAAATCCAATTGGGACGCATGGTGTATTTCTAAATGCTAAACAATTTCTTCCTCATATTCCGCAAGATCATTTTCCTGCTCAATCCCTGGCTGCCGAATTGTATCTGGATTCAGGGGTAAGAGCCATGGAGCGAGGTATTATTTCTGCTGGTAGAAATAAAAAAACAGGCGAGCATAATTACCCCGATTTAGAGTTAGTTCGCTTAACTATCCCAAGGAGAGTATATACCCAGGCACATATGGATGTTGTTGCAGAATCTGTAAAATATGTCTTTGATAATCGAGAAAATATTAGTGGTTTGAAAATGATCTTTGAACCAAAATATTTGAGATTTTTTCAAGCGAGATTTGAAAAAATATAACGCAACAAATTTAGAGCCTTTCCAAAAGAAAATTATCTTCCAATTATCTGTCGATATGTTGTATAACATATCGACAGATGCTGTATAACATTGAATGTTATTTACATTTTATGTTCCTTTGTAACACACATTCAAGCTTGATCATATTGAGATGAATTGCCCCTGATCTATCTCAAATTAAAGTCTTTGAGGAAATTCGAAGACTTACTTTTTTTAACTATAAACTACTTTCCCATGAAAAAAAATTCACTATTTCAATGGACTCCTAAAGCAACTCTTATTTTGGGGCTTCTCACTCTTAGCCTGAGCGTAAACGGTCAGGAAAACAGGTCATTTGATGGCACCGGAAATAACTCGCAGTATCCCGAATGGGGAGCAGTTGGCACCAACCAGTTACAGGTAATAAGCAATGGATTTGCTGATGAGGTCTCAGAGCCAGGTGGTATAGATCGTCCTAATCCACGGGTCATTAGTAATGTTGTGTTCAATCAGGACGGACTACTACCTGATGCTTTACAATTGAGTGACTACGCCTGGGTATGGGGACAATTCATAGACCATAATATTACACTTGTTGTTGATGATGCCAGCGAACCTTTGGATATTCCTGTTCCTGTTGGCGACCCTTATTTCGACCCTGCCGGAACCGGCACAATGGTTATTGGAATGAGTCGCTCTGCTTATGATCCGTCTTCTGGTACCGATTCCTCAAATCCCAGGGCATTTCCCAATGGCATTACTTCTTTTGTAGATGCCTCAGCGGTTTATGGCTCTGATGAAACCAAAGCAAATTGGCTACGGACATTCGATGGAGGTAAACTAAAAATGTCAGCAGGTAACTTACTTCCATATAATACCACTACCGGAGAACTGGGCGACCCTGTTGACCCCAATGCTCCCGGAATGGCGATGCCCTTTCCTTTTAACACAAAATGGTTTGTGGCCGGAGATATCCGCGCCAATGAGAATCCGCTATTGACCTCCATACATACGCTGTTTGTCAGGGAGCACAATCGGCTTTGCGACCAACTTGCAATCGAAAACCCCGGATGGACAGATGAACAGCTCTACCAGCATTCCCGGAAGATCGTTGGTGGATTGATGCAGGCTATTATTTATGAAGAATGGCTTCCTACACTAGGTGTTCACCTTGATCCTTATACGGGTTACGATCCTATCAACGAACTGGGTATCATGAATATTTTTTCCGCTGCGGCCTATCGGTATGGTCATACAGTTATCAACAGCACGATCATCCGAATGAACAATAACGGAGACATCATTCCCCAAGGCAACATTCTTTTACGGGATGCTTTTTTCAGCCCACAGGTAATCGTCGAGACCGGAGGGATTGATCCGCTATTGAAAGGAATGGCGACTCAGGTGGAACAGGATTTTGATTGTAAAATGATAGATGATTTGCGAAATTTTTTATTCGGCGCTCCCGGTTCAGGTGGTTTAGATCTCGCAGCCATGAATATTAATCGTGGCCGGGAAAGAGGCTTACCGGATTATAATACAGTACGCATCGATATCGATTTACCAGCGGTGGAAAGCTTCGCTTCTTTCACCGATAACCCTTGGCTGAATCAAATTTTGGAAAGTGTTTATGGTGATATCAATAACATGGACCCCTGGGTAGGTTTTCTTGCCGAAGACCACATGTCTAATGCTCTTTTTGGTCAATCAGTCATGACCATCATGGAGCGCCAGTTTACACTACTTCGAGATGGTGATCGTTTTTATTATGAAAATGACGAAGGACTTTCTCAAGGAGAAAAAGAGGAAATTAAAAATACTCATTTAGTCGATGTTATCTTGAGAAACAGTAATACTACCAACCTTCAGGATAATATTTTCCTTGCCGAGCTCTTTACTGCTGTGGCAAAATTCGAATCTCATCCTTTTGAAATGGAGGTTTATCCTAACCCAACTTCAAGTGATTTTTTCATCAATATCTCCGCAATCAATTCAGGAGAAGGGGTATTTCAAATTACAGACATGCTAGGTCATATTATTGATCAAAAAGTAACAAGTCTGGTAGCAGGTAAGAACACTTTTGAATATAATCTAAATAGTGATTTGCCAGATGGTCTTTATCATATTAGCTTATTCTTAGATGGTAAAACTGGCCATCAGAAGATATTAAAAAATAGTCGTTAAGACATTACGTTTGTTTTTCTATACAAGTTGAATCCGTGAGCCCAATAGTTCCTTTTTGAGCTATTGGGTTTCACAATAGTTTTGTAAAAAAAGAGACCACAAAAAATAAAATTTATAACATAATGAACCTAAAGCCTATTGAAAGAAGAACAGGTTTGACAAAAAGGGAATTCGAGGAAGTGTATCTAAAAAAGAACAAACCTGTAATTTTTACCGACCTGGTAGCTAGCTGGCCAGCAACCGAAAAATGGACCTTTGATTTTTTCAAAACAAATTACGGGCAACTGGAAGTACCTTTATACGATAACCAATTCCGGGAAGCTGGCAAAGATTATCTCAATTCCAGAATTAAAATGCGTTTCGGTGATTACCTGGATATCATCAGCAAAGAGCCCACGGATCTTCGTATGTTTCTGTATAATATCATGGCTCAGGCACCAGCGCTTCGGAAAGACATTTCTATCCCTACTATTACAGATGGCTTTATTAAAAAATTACCGCTAGTCTTCTTCGGAGGTGAAGGTGCTCGAGTTGATTTACATTACGATCTGGATTGTGCCAACGTTTTTCTGACTCATTTTCAAACCAGGAAAAAAGTAATTCTATTTGCTCCGGATCAGACTGCTCTGCTTTATCAGCATCCCTTTACAGTTCAGAGTTCGGTAAGGCTGGATCAGGCTAATTCCGAAAAACATCCCGCCCTTCAAAAAGCAAAAGGTTTTGAAGGTACGTTGCACCACGGCGAGACCGTCTTTATGCCTAGTTTGTACTGGCACTACCTCGAGTACACGGATCCTGGATTCTCCCTGGCTTTGCGAACGCATTCCCCTTATACAAAAATAAGAGGAGCCTGGAATATCAGTCGGCATTTTGTAGTTGACAAAGGAATGAATTATATAATGGGCAACAAATGGAAAACGGTAAAAGAAAACCTGGCAGTGCGAAAAGCGGAACAGGCACTAAAGGATTTTCAAGAGACAGCGTAAATAATCGAATACCATAAATGACTATAAAACACTAACATCATGAACCAATCAGTATTAGGAATAAAAAGCTTTTCAAAAAACATTAAGCACCTAAAAAACTATTCCTATGAAGAAGCATTAAAAGCTTCCATCCAATATTTTAAAGGAGATGTGCTGGCGGCAAATGTCTGGATCAACAAGTATGCACTAAAGGATGCTTCCGGCAAAATATACGAACGCACACCCGATGACATGCACCACCGCATGGCAAAGGAGATCGCCCGGATTGAAAAACAATATCCCAACCCGCTGACCGAAAAAGAAACTTATGCCATATTAAAAGACTTTCGTTACATCGTGCCGCAGGGTGGGCCCATGGCTGGAATCGGAAATAACTTCCAGGTTTCTTCTCTGTCCAATTGTTTTGTCATCGGCAATGGAGCGGATTCTTATGGCGGCATCCTTCGTGTAGAAGAAGAGCAAACTCAACTAATGAAACGTCGTGGCGGCGTCGGTCACGATTTATCTCATATCCGTCCCAAAGGTAGTCCGGTTTTGAATAGTGCCTTGAACTCCTCCGGTATTGTACCCATGATGGAACGGTACTCCAATTGTACACGAGAGGTAGCCCAGGACGGACGGCGAGGTGCCCTTATGCTGAGTATCTCTATCCGACATCCTGATGCCGAGGATTTCATCGATGCCAAACTGGAACAAGGCAAGGTCACCGGCGCCAACGTATCCGTGCGGATTGAAGATACTTTTATGGAAGCTGCTCTGGGAGAGAAAAAATACACCCAGCAGTTCCCTGTTAATACTAAAAATCCAAAGATTGTCAAGGAAGTGGAAGCAAAGAAACTCTGGGATAAGATCGTCCACAATGCCTGGAAATCTGCCGAACCCGGCATTCTTTTTTGGGATACGATCATTCGGGAATCCATACCTGATTGTTATGCCGACCTGGGCTACAGAACGGTTTCTACCAACCCTTGTGGAGAGATTCCGCTCTGCGCTTATGACAGTTGTCGTTTGCTTGCCCTCAATCTATATAGCTATGTGGAGGAACCTTTTACCGCCAAGGCCACCTTCAATTTTGAGCTTTTCAAAAAGCATGCTCAGCTTGCTCAACGACTCATGGACGATATCATCGATCTGGAGATTGAAAAAATCGACCAGATACTGGCAAAAATAAAAGCAGACCCCGAACCTGCCGATATCAAAAAAACAGAGAAAACACTCTGGGGGAAAATCCGGATAAAGTGTACAGAAGGACGCCGAACGGGAATCGGTATTACCGCAGAAGGAGATATGTTGGCTGCGCTTGGTCTGCGCTATGGAAGCGACAAAGCAATAGATTTTTCTGTTGGCATCCACAAAACGCTGGCGCTAAATGTATACCGGGCTTCTGTTGCTTTAGCCAAAGAACGTGGAGCGTTTGAAGTTTATGATGCTGCCCGGGAAGAAGGTAATCCTTTTATCAAACGAATAAAAGAAGCGGACGAAGATTTATACAAGGAGATGATAAAATACGGTAGACGAAATATCGCTTTATTGACGATCGCTCCTACCGGTACCACAAGTCTAATGACCCAGACTTCTTCGGGGATAGAACCTGTATTTATGGTGGCTTACAAAAGAAGAAGGAAAGTAAATCCCAATGACCATGGAGTGGTCATAAGCTTTCAGGATGAAGTCGGTGATTACTGGGAAG
>JBLHJZ010000170.1:0-8482 GCA_047619515.1 Saprospiraceae bacterium
CGATTCCACAAGACTGTAGCTCGATCACTCATCACATGCGAAGCGATCACCTTCTCCCCTCTCACCAAGAAGGACTGCGCTAAGCTTCGCCTTCATGACAGGCCCCTGAAATCAATGCGCAGGAAATACCATCCCCGTCATTGCCATCCCCTTTTCAAAAGCAATAACATCAAGTCCAAGGTCTACCTCATTTTCTTTAAAATAGGATATGATATTTTCCATTGCCATATTACCGGTAAGTTCATCTTTAGCCATGGGACAACCACCATAACCACGGAGAGCACCATCAAACCTATGGCAACCACTTTGATAGGCAGCCGCTATTTTTTCTTTCCAGTTATGTGGCTGTGTATGCAAATGAGCGCCAAAGGTAATCTCAGGGTATTTAGGAATAAGGTTATTAAAAAGATACTGGATGCTCTCCGGGCTGGAAACCCCGATCGTATCAGAAAGCGAAAGAATCCGAATACCCATTCCGAAAAGGCGATCTGTCCATTTCTGAACTAATTCCACGTTCCATTCATCGCCATAAGGATTTCCAAAACCCATAGAAATGTATACTACCAGCTCCTTTGAATGTTCAACACACAGATCCTGGATTTGCTGCACCCGATCTACAGACTTTTCGATCGTAGCATTAGTGTTTCGTAGCTGGAAGGTTTCGGATATTGAAAAAGGATAACCCATATAAGTAATTTCATCGTGTTGGCAGGCATCAAAAGCCCCACGCTTGTTCGCTACGATGGCAAGTAATTTTGATTTAGTCGTGCTCATATCCAGACCAGCCAGTACCGCTGCGGTATCTGCCATTTGAGGAATAGCCTTCGGAGATACGAAACTACCAAAATCTATCGTATCAAATCCTACCTGGAGCAATTGGTTGATATACGCAATCTTTTTCTCCGTCGGTATCATTTCCCGGATCCCCTGCATTGCATCTCGTGGACATTCGACGAGTTTAATCATTAATTACTAAGCGGTTTAATTTGGTAATTTTACACTACGACTACAAATATAATCACTTTTATAGTTCTTTATTGCTTAATTTTGTCATGAATTAATGGTGTGCCGGAACATGGGTCGGTACATGGTTTACGGTATATCGGTTTACGGTCGCCGTGCACCGATATATCGTAAACCGTAAACCGACAAACTATCAAACTATGTCAAAAAAAGGAATTTACGCTTTTATAGGTTTTTCGCTATTTATCATTGGATTTTTAGCGCTGTTTCTCATGTTGGTCGGCGTACAGCTTTCCTTTCTTACCTGGATTGATGCGCCCGGACGTCTAATAGGATTCCTAATCAGAGTAGGAATGATCCTGTCTGGGGCGATTATCATTTTTCTTAGTCAAACGGATTGGAGAAAGGAAGAACCTGAACATGATTATTTGGAAAGGAAAAAAGAAGGATGAGGATTGAGGATTGAGGATTGAGGATTGAAAATTTAGGAATTAGGAATTCCAAGAGTCTTTAATCCTAATTCCAAAATCCACAATTTTCAATCCTAAATCTCAAATTGTTATTCCAAGCCGGACGCCAAATTTACGATACTTCCATTCATCAAAAGAAGCCACCGCATCTACTCTGAGTATCTTGAGAATACCAAAACCAAGATTTTCTATACCATAGGATAATTCAAGATAGTTTTTATTTTCCGGGGTGTATAAATAAGCGGCGCCAAAAACTGTTTTAAAACCAGCCTTTCTAAGCAGTGGTACTTTGTCAAATAAAAAGCCGTTGAAATGATGTTGATAATGTCCTTGAACATAATAATCATTGGTACTTCTTTCATAATAGGGCATTAAAAGAAAGGAACTGAGAAATTTATCAGGGTTAAAAATAAAGGTCTGGTTGCCATTAAAATGCTGAAAGTCGATAAAGCGCATTTTATTATTATTCAAAAACCAACCAGTTTCAATTTTAAACTCAGACTCCCCTACCAACCCTGTTGAAATATTATCGCTAACCTCAAGACTTAATTGATCAAAATCAACATCCATTAGTCCCTTTTTATACCGAATCCAAAAGTCCGGATATTTTGAGCCCATGATAAATTTCTGATTAGGATAAGTGATATATTTTTGATCAAAACGAATTCTGAAATTCATTTCCACCAATATTGCTTCGTCTTTTATGGCTTCCTCACTCAATGCTATTGGATGCTCCGGGACATTTGAAAAATAGATTGCATCCTTTTTCCGCCAACTTTTATTGGTCGTGTTTTCCAGGTTTGAACGCTCTGCATATTCAACTTTACCGGTAAAAAACAGCCCGTTTGTGAGTTCCCGCCGGTACCTGAGATTGAAGTAATCCTTTTCATAAACACGCATATAATTTTTCTTGCCCAACAAACTGTAATAGGTATTTAAAAAAGGGCTAATCGGTTCATTATCATTGAATTGTGTCACCATATCTATTCCTCCGCTAAAGGACAACCTGCTAAAGGTTTCACTGCTGAAATTATATTCAACCTGGACCCCTGCCCGCCATTTCTTATCAGATAAGCCATATTGGATTTGTGGATTTACCCGAAGCCATTTAGTGTTGTGCTCATCATACACTTTGCGAAATAAAATATCCACATTCCCGTACCAGCCTTGTATCGGATTGAACTGAATAGTGCTCAATGGAGAACCGATAGAGAAATAAGCTTTCTTAAAAGACTTATTATATTGGTAACCGAAAAACAAATTCATAACATTAAACTTGTTATTCTTTCGATCCATGGAATCTCGATATTCTTTAGATTCCCAGATTTCCTGCAAGCTGTCTTTTTTTACATAATCATCCGACTCTTCAATAGTCAATGGAATAGGTCGGATACTGTCCCAATAAGTCAGGGTTTTTTCGTTTGCCCCTTCCTCCACTTTAAAAATCTCATTAGTAAAAAAGCCTTTTTCAAACTGAGGATCGAGGTCGTAATTAGAAAAAACACCCGTAAAATTTCCCTCGACTTTAAAGCCCAAAAGTCCGAATTTGAAATCCAGCGATTGCGATAGCAACATCCAGGTATCCGGCGCTTTGACAGGCACATGAAGCTGGGTAATGATCAAGGTATCTAAAATCGACTGTTGAATAGAAGCACCGGTGATTATCAATTCCGTACTCTGGATATTCCAAAGATCTTCCACGATGTAAATCAACCCGCGAAACACCGGATCCTGCTCTCTTTTCGGGAGCACTTCAATTTTATTAATCAACCTGCCTCCTTCGTCGAACAGGGTGCCCAGCAATTTATACCGATAATAGGCCAATGCATTATCAGCAATAGGAGAAATCAGTTTCCGCTCAATTTCAATGAAATTTTCATAAAAACTAAAATCCATCGAAGAGGCCTGATTAAAACTAAAACCATTATCATTGCCACTAATCTTGGAGGAGATCATCTGCTCCTTTTTCTGATCGGGCTTTTGAAAAAACAACTTCGCTTCCGACTCGGATAAATAGACGATCCCCTGTCGATTGGTATCCAGCATACCGCCCATATTTCCCAAATCCTGTCCAAAGATCTTCTCCGGAGCATCCAGCAGCTTATTTACTCCTTTTATATACACATCACATGCGTACTCATCCACCCGATCCCGGTAATATTTGCGCTTCTCAATCGCTTTCCTAATGATGGCATAAGCAGGATCTTCCGCATTGGCTTTTACGACTACCTCCTGGAGTATAAGGGCTTCTTCTTCCAACGCTACATCCACTCGGATTGGATTCTTCCCAATTTCGATTTCTTTTACTAATTGCTTGTAACCAACATATTGGAACACAATCTTATAGCTACCCGGTGTCAGTTCGAGAAAATAATCACCTTCGAAATTAGTAGTAGTCCCACGGGAAGTCCCCTGTACATATACACTCGCAAAAGATAGCGCTGCTCCATCTTTATTCGTGATTTTTCCATTGATCTGGCCAATTGTACCAGACAATAAGAGAAAGAAAATCAGGCAGGTTAAAATTATTCGCATAGCTTCAATTATCAGGCAGTTTTTTCAATCTGAAAAGTAGTAATTATAAGTGAAATTCAGCCAAGGAGCGCCTTTTTTAACGTGAGGTTTGGGTAAAATATTCTCCCAACGTAGAAACCATTGGCTACCCGACGCAGCCATCCATATAAGTCAATCATTTGCCGTTATTAACCGTTAATAACGCTTATAGCGTATCGCAAAGAAAAGAACCAGAAAAGCTAGAGAGGCGGGTAGTCAAAAAAAACAATTCCCTCTAATTTCCTGAATATTTCGAGCTAAGGAATGAGGTATATAAAGTTTTCAATAATACTGAACAAGCGAATAGATATTACGAAGAAGAATCTAAGGATAAAGATCTTGAAATTCATGTATACGATTCGAATTACAACCCAATAAATGAAAGAAAAGAAAAACGGATGCAATACCGTGGAGAATGCCAATGCCTCCTATGCGTCGGTACTTTACCTCCACACACGTTAAAAGAAAAAAATCGTAAATATTTATTATAAATTCGGAATATCGATTGCGAATTAGGAGTATCATATTTTAAGTTTAACAAAATAGGGATTCAATCTGCAATCCTATTTAGAAACCAATTAAAAAAAAGTCAATTTTAAAACGATGAAATCAAAATCCCCCCTATTAACCGGATTTACCTTTTTACTAATGCTAACTATTTTGAGTTGTTCAAAAGACGACGAACCAGCCCAAAGAACTTACTCAGATATCGAAAACGATTTTTCAGCATTTGAAGTTAAAGCCGGTACCCAGGAATTAACATTAAAGATTACAGAAGACATTTCCTATAACTTTAGAGTAATTTTTCCGGATGCTGATTTGAGTAATCAATGGCCGATGATAATGACACTCTTGTGGAATCGCTCCGAAGCGACCTCACAAGACCGTAGGTCGATCACTGATCACCTGCGAAGCGATCACCTCTTATAAATTGAGCTTTTCTTGCGATTTCAAAACCAAAAGAACCCTTTGATTGTTATTTGATCGAAAAAATCTTTACCTTTGGTTTATGAACCCTCGCAAAAAGCTTCATCGATTCCTTGCTTTGTTTATGGCTGGTCTGGTGTTTTTGACATCAACAGGGTTTACTATTGACGTCCACTACTGCCAGGATAAAATAAAAAGAATCAGTTTCATCGGCAAAGCGAAAACCTGTCAGGAAGTCGCTGCCTGCCATAAAGCGGGTGAAAAAAAAGCAGTCAAAAGCTGCCACAATCAAAATATTTCCTGTGGTGAAAAGCTTTCCCATAAAGGTTGCTGCGAGAATAATTCCACTTTTGTAAAATATAATGGTGATCTCCCAGCCGTTACCACTGATGCTTATCAGGTAACTGAACTCCAGACTATTCCTGCTATCTTTTTTTCTAGTTTACAACTTTCATCCATATCCAATACCCAAGCGCCAACATTCCTTAATTATTGGCCTCCTCCATTAGAAAGGGATATCCCTGTCCTTTTACATCGTTATCTCTGTTAGATCATTCCTGTTTTAGTTTATTGCTCATTCATTTAGATTAGTGTTGGGTACTGTCTCTATTATTAGCGCTTATCCCAATTTAAATCTAAATGGTAGCAAACCTAAATTATTTCTCAGCGCACTTCTTTATCTCAGCGGCGAATTAATTTTATACCCCCCTGAGAGGCATTGAGAATTTTAATAACAGGAACGCAGTATAACATGCTCAACAACATTATTAGATTCTTCCTGGAAAACAAACTGGTAGCCTATCTACTGCTAATCCTGTGTACCGGGTGGGGCTTGGCCACTGCACCTTTTGATTTCAATATCGATTGGTTGCCACGGGACCCGGTAGCCGTAGATGCTATTCCGGATATTGGAGAAAATCAGCAAATCGTATTTACCAAATGGATGGGTCGATCTCCGCAGGATGTAGAAGATCAAATCTCTTACCCACTGACGACAGCGCTTTTGGGTATCCCTGGTGTAAAAAGTGTACGAAGTAATTCGATGTTTGGCTTTTCCAGTATCTATCTGATTTTCACCGATGATGTAGAATTTTACTGGAGCAGGAGCCGGATTTTAGAAAAATTGAATTCCCTGCCGGCCAACACCCTTCCCGAGGGGGTGCAACCTACGTTAGGGCCTGATGCTACTGCACTGGGGCAAATATTTTGGTATACACTCGAAGGCCAGGATCCACAGGGCAATCCGACCGGGGGCTGGGATTTACATGAATTAAGATCCATTCAGGATTTCCAGGTAAAGTATGGGCTTTCCTCCGCAAGTGGCGTTTCTGAAGTAGCTTCCATCGGGGGGTTCGTTAAAGAATACCAGGTAGATGTCGATCCGGAGGCGATGAAAGTGAATAATATCAAGCTGGAGGAGGTGATGAAGGCCATTAAAGCCAGCAATATTGACATCGGCGCCCAGACGATTGAGATCAATATGGTGGAGTATTTCGTGCGTGGTTTGGGTTATGTCAAAGAGCTGTCCGATATTGAAAACAGCGTAGTAAAAGTAACTAATAATGTGCCCTTGACTATTGGTGATATCGCCAAAGTAACGATGGGTCCTGCGACAAGAAGAGGGGTCTTGGATAAATCAGGCGCAGAAGCCGTCGGCGGTGTAGTGGTTGCAAGATATGGTGCAAACCCGTTGGAAGTAATTCAGCATGTAAAAACAAAAATTGCCGAATTAGCTCCTGGCTTACCTACTAAAACATTAGCAGACGGTACCTTCTCTCAGGTAAAAATTGTCCCTTTTTATGACCGGACACAACTGATCAATGAAACCATCGGTACGCTCGAAGAAGCTTTGCAACTAGAGATTCTCATCACTATCATTGTTGTGATTTTGTTATTGTTCAACTTAAATGCCTCCATCCTGGTCTCCGGTGTTTTACCGGTGGCAGTTTTGATGTGCTTTATTGCGATGAAATACTTTGGTGTTGATGCTAATATTGTAGCCCTTTCCGGGATTGCCATTGCCATCGGTACCATGGTCGACATGGGTATCGTGCTTACCGAAAGTATTATCAAACGAATCGATGAAGCGCCACCGGATGAGTCATTGATGACCAGTATATATGAAGCCACTGTAGAAGTCGCTTCGGCAGTAATTACGGCAGTAGCTACTACGATTGTCAGTTTTATCCCTGTATTTGCGATGGAAGCTGCGGAGGGGAAACTCTTCAAACCACTGGCTTATACCAAGACTTTTGCTTTGATCTCTTCCATTATTCTGGCGATTACGGTGATTCCTCCCCTAGCGCATACGCTGTTCTCTTTTCGACCAAAAACCAATTGGTTGAAATACGGCGTAAATATAATAGCACTCCTTGCCGGAATCCTATTGGCTACTTTTTACAACCCCTTTCTGGGTTCAGTACTGGCTATCATAGGTCTTTCCGGAATATTAATTCATTTTTTAAAAGAATCCAGGTTTCCTAAACTTTTAAAGTTTGAAAAACCTGTGATATGGCTCACCAATATAATTTATGCAGTGATGGTCGCCTGGATTTTGGCTGGAATCTGGATGCCTTTAGGGGTTAATAAAAGCAGTCTTAGTAATTTCTTTTTTGTAGCGACCGTCGTGGGCACTTTGATTACCTTCTTTTATATCATTATTTATTTTTATAAAAATATCCTGGGGTTTTTACTCCGCTTTAAAATCTTGTTTCTACTCGTGGTGTCCTTTATTGTCTATCAAGGATTTATGGTTTTCAAAAACATTGGCGAAGAGTTTATGCCTTCGCTTGATGAAGGTTCGTTTCTTCTTATGCCAACGTCTATGCCGCACTCCGGTATGCAGGAAAACATAAAGAATTTGAAATTGCTGGATATGGCAGCAACTGCTATCCCCGAAGTGGAAACCGTGGTTGGAAAAGCAGGCCGGATAAATAGTGCGCTCGATCCGGCTCCGATGAATATGTACGAAAATATCATTTTGTATAAATCGGAATATAAAACGGATGAGGACGGCCATCGGCTTCGTTTTAAATATACGGACGGAGAATATGACAGAACGGAAAGCGGCGCACTTATTCTCGATAAAAATGGTCGATACTACCGACAATGGCGGGATGAAATCAAAAGCCCTGATGATATCTGGGATCAAATCGTCAAAGCTACAAAGCTACCCGGCGTGACCTCTGCCCCAAAATTACAACCCATCGAAACCCGGTTGGTCATGCTGCAAACTGGTATGCGGGCGCCCATGGGTATCAAAGTAAGGGGTACTGATCTTAAATCAATTGAAGCTTTTGGATTGGAATTAGAACAGCATCTCAAGCAGGTCGAAGGTATAAAGGAAGCCGCAGTATTTGCTGATCGGATCGTTGGAAAACCTTATATGCTATTGGATATCGACCGGGACGCAATTAATAGGTATGGTCTGACGATAGAAAAAGTGCAACAATATATCCAGACTGCAATCGGAGGAATGATAATGACCACGACCGTCGAAGGAAGGGAAAGATATGCGATAAGTATTCGCTATCCCCGGGAACTGCGGAATGATCCGGATATTTTAAAAA
>JBLHJZ010000171.1:0-8475 GCA_047619515.1 Saprospiraceae bacterium
AGTGAGCAGTAAGTTGTCAAAATAAAAATAATTATATAAATATGTCGGATTTAATCTCGATAACGAACCTAAGGAAAACGTATATCATGGGCCTTGAAAAAGTGCATGCGCTCCAGTCTGTTTCCTTAGGCATCAAAAAGAACGAATATGTTGCTTTGATGGGCCCTTCCGGTTCTGGAAAATCAACACTTATGAATTTAATGGGTTGTCTGGATACACCTAGCAGCGGGGATTATATTCTGAACGACACCAATGTCAGTACCATGACAGACGGCGAATTAGCTGAAGTAAGGAATAAAGAGATTGGCTTTGTATTTCAAACTTTTAACCTCCTTCCAAGGTTGACTGCCTTAGAAAATGTTGCCTTGCCCTTGGTTTATGCTGGCCTCACCAGATCTCAACGCGTAGAAAAAGCAACCGCAGCCCTAAATGCAGTAGGACTTGGGGACCGGATTACGCACCGACCTAATGAGCTTTCCGGCGGACAACGACAACGGGTCGCTATCGCAAGGGCACTCGTCAATGATCCTTCTATCATCCTGGCTGATGAGCCGACCGGTAACCTCGACTCCAAAACTTCCATTGAGATCATGGGACTCTTCGAAGAAATCCACAAAAGAGGCAATACCGTAATCATTGTGACTCACGAACCGGATATCGCTGAACATGCCCACCGGATTGTCAAACTCCGGGATGGCCTCGTTGAAGTCGATATGGTCAACGAAAATATCGTCACTGCCAATGATCCGACTCATAGATATAATGAAAAATAAAAACAGCAATCAATCATGAGTCACTCCGAATTTTATAAAGATGATTGCTTAATTTGGCAATCTGGCCTTTATAAATCATAGAAAATCGGCATCCGGTGTTTGGCATTCGGAGAGTACCGAAAACCTAATGCTTAATACCGTTTTTTCGGCAGTTAAAACAAGGGTTAACACTTAAATAACCTTCTAATTATTGAAAAATTCGAGATGACTCCTATTTGACCTTTGACTCCTACAAACTAACTATATGGCTTTCAAAATTTATACAAAAACAGGTGATAAAGGAGAAACCGGTCTATTTGGTGGAAAACGACTTCCTAAGAATCACATCCGGATCGAATCCTATGGTACTGTTGACGAGCTAAATGCCTATATCGGGATGCTCCGGGATTTGGTACCTACTGATTATCATAAAACCATTTTAAAAGAGATCCAGGATCGCTTGTTTACGATTGGTTCAAATCTCGCATCTGATCCTGAAAAGAATATGGCTACCCCAGATGTAAAGGAATCGGATATCGAACTTTTAGAAAAAGAAATGGATAAAATGGATGAGGTGCTCCCTCCGCTGAAAAATTTTATTCTTCCCGGTGGACATACTACTGTTTCGTTTTGCCATATCGCCCGGACTGTTTGCCGAAGAGCAGAACGACTAGTCGTCACACTCCATCTTAATGAATCTATCGAAGAAATCATCATCAGATATCTCAATCGATTGTCAGATTATCTTTTTGTATTAGGGAGGCAGTTGTCGTTGGATTTGAATGCGGATGAGATTCCGTGGCACCCGAGAAAGTAAGTCAGAGGTGAGGGGTGAGGGCTCATCACCTCTCACCCCTCACTCCTCTCCCCTAGCCTTAGCGCCTGAATATTCTTAGCCACATTTTTTGACTCTACCAATCGGATAATCCAGTTTATAATTGATATTAGTTTTCCGGGATTTAAAATCACCTTATTGAGTGCTACCACATATTTATCGGTGCTTTCAATAACCGCTTCCCTACCCGATTCCGTAACCGAAGCCATTCGTTGGGCAACCAACCAGGCATGTTTACGAGCCGCTTTCATACTGAAGGCTGCAAATTGTTCATCCTTATTTTTACCAAGGAAATCAACCAATCCTAAAAATGGCGAAACCTTAGCAAGGTCTGATTGCACCTCTTCAATAAGCTCAAACAACAATTTATTGATTTCAATAAAATCATTTTTGAGTGCTTCAATGCTGGCTCCCGGGTTTACCTGTGCGGCTGCAATCCCAAGATCGAGATTAATATGAGCGTTCATACCTAAAAGTAGATGTTGTAAAAGAATCAAGTCTGTTCTTTTGGCAGCATCAAAGGTCGCTTTCCAAGAGCGGGTAGGCATTCGTCCTGATTGGTATTTTTGATAGGCTTCTAAATAACGATTGGCAAAGATGATATCGAGTTGCTCCATTCTTGGGCCATCTTCAAATCGGCCATTGGCAATCCCTTCTTTGACCCTGATGGTTACCTTTTGGTAGAGGGCTGTAAATAGTCCTAAGGGATTATTTTCGGCAATAGACTGCTCAATCATCGTGTCCATGTCGTTTATTAAACCTTCTATGGTATCAGGTAGATTCATTAGGGTATTATTTAGGGGCCATCCTACTAAGCTTGGACAGGCTATTAGCTTTTAGCCTCACTTCTAATGCGTTAAAGAGCGCTAACAGCCAATAACTACCTTCCACACTTGTCCGGTGTCCAATGTTAGACTGGTAGCCTATTGAAGTATAAAATGCTAAAATACAAAATACAAAATTCTTTTTTTGGTCAAATCT
This sequence comes from Saprospiraceae bacterium, assembly GCA_047619515.1. Taxonomy (GTDB): domain Bacteria; phylum Bacteroidota; class Bacteroidia; order Chitinophagales; family Saprospiraceae; genus JAHDHW01. The sequence goes on from JBLHJZ010000171.1 coordinate 2,569, forward strand.
ACAAACAACACTATCTTACCAGCAATTATGGCAAATAGATTTCAAACTACGTTACAGAATTTTCCCCAGATCGTAAAATATATCCTTGTTTTACTGGTCGTGGTTTTTATTAGCTACCTCTTCCCTAATAATACCAAATTCAAATATACTTTTGAAAAAGGACAGACCTGGAGATTTGAGGATCTGGTTGCTCCTTTTGATTTTGCTATATTAAAACCAACCGATGAACTCAACCAGGAATTAGAAAGGTTGAAGGCGCAATTCAATCCTTATTATGAGGTCAATCCTGAAATAGCGCGTCAGGCAAAACAAAAATTCAGAGAGAATTTTTTTAAGGAATTAGAAATAGATAAATCGAGCGGCGTTTATGTAAATGTGCCCGGAGATCCTGACAAATACCTCAATTACGGGCTGGGGCTTATTGACAAGATGTATGATCGCGGATTTATTCAACTAGATAGTCAACATCAAATAAAAGGAGATAAATTTGTAGTCAACTTACGAATTGGTAATACGACCTATCAGCGGACTTTACAAAGCTTTGTTGATTTAAACAAAATAGAGGATCTGGTGACTGATTCCTTATTTGCCTCTCGTATGAAAGAGGCAGAATTTCTAATTCCTGTGTTTCAAAAATTATTTACTTATAATATCTTTTACTCCTCAGATTTGTCAAATAAATTTTTGCAGGCTCAGATTCAATCCATTTCCCCGTCATATGGTTTGGTCAAACAGGATGAGTTGATCATAAAGAAAGATGGCATCGTAACTGATGAAATTTTTCAAAAACTACTTTCCTACCGGGCTCAATACGAAACAGAAGTTACTTCAAAAAAATCACATTGGGGGGTATTTATCGGTTACTTTCTGCTGACCAGCTTAATCCTTGGCGTCTTTTTGTTGTATTTAAAATATCATGCAGCAAAAGTATTCCAGAGTTTCAGCCACCTCCTTTTTATGCTGATGTGGCTGGTGTTATATAGCTATCTGGTATATGCAGTAGAGCAAAACAATAGCCTGAGTTCCTATTTGATTCCTTTTTGTATTGTCCCGATTGTGGTAAAGATATTTTTTAATGACAAACTGGCGTTGTTTACCCATATTGTGATTGTGTTGATTGCAAGTTTTCTATCTTCACTAGGTTATGAATTTACTTTTTTGCAAATCCTGGCGGGTATAGTTGCTATCCTTGCAAATATTGAAGTACGCAACTCTACGAAGTTTTTCACCTCTATGCTTTTCATTTTCGGTGCCTATGCGCTTGGTTATCTGGGTCTCTCCCTGATCAAAGAAGGATCGCTCGCTACCATCTACTGGTCCATTTACCCCTGGCTATTTCTTAATGTCCTTTTTACCTTGCTTGCTTATCCGCTCATTCCTTTACTGGAAAGGCTTTTTGGTTTTACTTCTTCGATTACCTTATTGGAGTTGTCCGATATGAATCAACCATTGCTGAAAGATTTATCCATAAAAGCTCCTGGAACTTTACAGCATTCTCTCCAGGTAGCCAATTTATCGGAAGCAGCAGCAGATAAAATTGGGGCGGATCAGTTATTAGTCAAAGTAGCGGCACTGTATCACGATATCGGAAAGACCCTTCAACCAAAGTATTTCATCGAAAATCTCGGTGGCGGAGAGAGTCCACATAATCAACTCAATAATTTTGAAAGCACTAAAGTGATTATCGAACATGTAACGGAAGGCGTCAAAATCGCTAAGAAGGCTAGATTACCTGAAGTCCTCATTGATTTTATTCGAACGCATCATGGTACTACCCGGGTTGAATATTTTTATAGAAAACAAATGCAGGATTTTCCGGATAAGGAATTCGATGAAAGCTTATTCCGCTATCCTGGACCCCGCCCTTCGACTAAAGAGCAAACCATCCTGATGATGGCGGATTCTATTGAGGCTGCTTCTAAAAGTCTGAAAAGCCCAACGCCAGATGATATTGACCAGTTTGTTGATAAAATAGTCTCGGGAAAAATTACTTCAGGCCAATTCGTAAATTCGGAACTCACCTTTGAAGAACTCGGTATCTGTGTTTTCGAATTCAAAAAATTATTACAAAGTATCTACCATGTGAGGATTGAATACCCGGAGGAATGAGGAATGAGGATTTAATGATGCCCAAAATTAACCCTAAATCCCTAATTCTAAATCTTAAATCCTAATTCTTGACTCACTAAGCTTGCTCGAACGGGCAGAAATTTCTAATTCCCTAATCCTAATTCCTAATTATATATTTCCGGGTGTAGCCTCGCCAGTAGTGCTCCAAAAACCAGTAACCTGGTCAGTAGATTTCGATAAAATACAGAAGCTCGTTCGTTTCTAAAATTTATAATAAAAAGAATCAGGCTAATGACAAATAAGATCCCTGCTCCGATAAGTGCCGCATTGATTAATTCAGTCGCATAGGGCCAACTCTCATAATAGGAAACTAATCCAAGGATTCCGACCGGGAAGACGAGGCCTGCCAAAATCGACAATCCAATTTCGCTTTTTTTGTATTCTTCGACTTTGAACATATACCAGGAAAAGAGCAGGTACATCAAAGAAGCCAGACCGCCTCCGAGGATCAACATAGTGGATGCTCCCGGTTTTCCTTGATTATTTAAATATAAACCTATCACAATCAGGGTGATGGGAATCAACTCCAGCAAAGATCCTTTTTGGGAAGACCCTCTTTCCTCCGCAGGTTTTACTACTTCTTCAAAATCTAATGGCTTTTTACTAGAACCGGACATGGACGATAGGTTTATAGATTAGAAAATAGGGCTCTTTGACAAATTCCGTGATCTTACCAACTCGCACCCGCGCCCTAAACATGAATTTTTATTTGACGCTGAAGGACGCTGATTTATATGATTTTTTATGTCGATTAACGCCTACGGCGCTAATAAAAGCATAATTTTAACATAATAATCAGCGTCTTTCAGCATCGAAAAATAAATAATCAATCATTTCGAATATTCGGGATGACTCATGTTCTGGAATCAAGGGTGCGCGTAGGAAAAACCATTGTTCCACATAATTTGTCAAAGAACCGAAAATATTAAAGCTTTGTGTTCTCTGTGTCTTCTTCGTGTTCTCTGTGTCTTCTTTGTATCCTCAGTGTCCAGACCTACAACAAAACTACCCCTTATTCCTAAAAACAGCGCAAACAATCCCCGCAGCCACCGCAGCATTCAACGATTCAGCACCACCATCAGCATGAGTCGGGATCGTGAGTGGATGCGTAATATACTGCATTACCGCTGGTGAAATACCTTTGCCTTCACTACCGATGACGATTATCCCTTTTTGCTCCAATGGAGTATTAAACAAGTTCTGTCCTGCTAAAACTGTTCCGTAGACCGGAAGTTTTGGGTAATCTGTTTTTAACTGCTCAAAGTCCGTTTTTACCACCCGGACTCTTAAAAAAGCGCCCATAGTCGATTGTATAACTTTGGGGTTGTATAGATCGGCAGAACTTTCGGAACAAAAAACAGTTCCGATTCCAAACCAATCTGCAACGCGCAGGATAGTGCCAAAATTTCCAGGGTTTTGGATATGATCCAAATAAAGAGAAAGTCCCTCGCTGACAGCGTCACTGGATACTTCCATGGGCAGCTGCTTTGCGACGACAAACACTTCTGTCGCCGTTTTCAGAAAGGTGATTTGCTCCATTTCTTTTGGTTTAGCGATCAGCAGTTTATTGCCAAAAGCATGCAATAACTGTTGCTGTTTTTCAAACCATTCTGTTGTGCAAATAATACTTTCTATTTCCATATTGGAAACGGCTAATAATTCGAGTACAATCTTCTCCCCTTCTACTACAAAATTGTTATACATTTGCCGAAACTTACTTAATTTTAGCGATCGGAGATATTTGATTTTATTTTTTGATAACATTAAGAGATTTTTAACGAATTACAGACTACTAAAAAAGTAAAATTTCCGTCTTTAGTAAGTACCACAGGCTTTAGCCTGTAAAAAATATCACGGGCATTAGCCTATTTTTTGAACACGCACAGGCTAAAGCCTGTAGTACTTTAATAATACCAGAATCTTTAAATGATTCCATTTTTCACAAATATAAAAAACATTTCAAGGTATCTGACTTATACCATTTCGATACTGCTCGTTTTGGGGTCTTGTAACAACCGAAAGTTTTTGAAAGATAATGAGGTCTTATTGAAGAAAAATAACATTGAATTTGATACTAAAGAAAAAGTCATAAAAAAACGTTCGCTTACAAAAGGATTAGAAAGCATCTATAAACAAAGACCAAATACCAAGAGGCTCGGCCTGATCAAGTCTAATCTCTGGTTTTATTATAAAACCGATAGTCTGAAAAATCCTTCAAAGTTTCAAAAATGGATCCGACGAAAAATAGCAGAACCACCTGCGTTATATAGTGACGATATCGCTGAGGCGACGGCCAACTCCATGAAATATTATCTTCAAAATAAAGGCTATTATTACGCAGATGTCACTTATGACAAAACTATCAATAAAAGAAAAAAACTGGCTACCGTCACTTACTCGGTGACTACCAAGAATTTATATACTATTGATAGTGTATTTTTTAACAGTAGCGATCCAAAAATTCAGCGGATCCTCAACGACTCGGAAGACAACACTCATCTAAAAAGAGACCAACCTGTAAGTAAGGATCTCTATAACAAAGAAGTGGAAAGGATAACCAATACCCTTAAAAATCTTGGATTTGCCTATTTCGATAGAAATTTTGTAGATAATTTAACCGGAGACAGCACCGGCACCAAGGTCAATATTTATTTAAATATTCTCAATCCTAAAAATCAAACAGAACATACCATCTATCGGATAGGTAAGGTTTCGGTAATTCCAAGATACATCCCTTCTGAGATTCTAAAACCAAAGCGGGATTCTATCATAGATGGTATGCTGTTTCTGGTGGATGAATACGGGACTGTTGTAAACCCCAAAAGCATCATCAGAGAGATTTTCCTAAAAGAAGGAGACTTATATAAAGAAGAAAATTATGCTAAAACTAACAGCCAGCTTGGGCGCTTAGATATTTACAAATTCATCTCTATCAAGTCAGCAATAGATGATATTGAGAAAGATAAAATTAATTTTGAAATCCGTCTGACGCCCAAGAAGCGGATGGTCTTGGGAGGTGATCTTGAATTCAACAATTCCAATTATGCCAGCCAAACTACCAATAATTCGCTCATAGGTCTGGGAGTCAACCTCAATTACCAGAATCGTAATTTCCGAAGGAATGCATCTGTTTTGGAGCTCAGAGCCAATAATAGTATTGAATTTAATATTGCCGAACCAAATACTCCGGTGTATTCCCTGGATATTCTTACTCAGGCCGATTGGCATATTCCAAAACTCGTCCAGTTTCCAAAGTTATATTCTTCTCTAAATAAAATCAACTTCATTAAGGATAATAGATTTCAGGATATCAGTGAGAATGCAGAAACCAAGGTCTCTATTGGTTACAACAGATTATTATTATTCGATTTTTATAATTACCATTCTTTCAACCTGACCTTTGGCTATGATTACCAGAGAGATAATCACAATCGGTCGACGTGGACTCAAACTGGCGTGAATTATCTTCTACCCAAATTTGAACCTGCTTTTGACACTATTAGGGATGCAAATCCATACATCGCTAATAGTTTTACCGAGCAGTTATTTACTGGTTTTCTATTCCGGGATTACAAGTATTCCTATACAGGCAGACCCAATATTTATGGGAATTCCTGGAAGTTTTACGGTGATTTTGAATTATCAGGAGGAGAGGTATTTCTAACCAATTGGGTCTATAATGGCTTTAATAAGAAGGATACTTTTAAATTCCTTAACCAGGTAGAGTTTTCTCAGTATGCCCGATTAAATCTCGATCTAAGGAGATATATTAGCTTA
>JBLHJZ010000172.1:0-8452 GCA_047619515.1 Saprospiraceae bacterium
CTACCGACTTGTTTGAGCAAAGCCGAGTTGTGTTTATAAAAAGAGATCAAATTATTAGCATGTTGGATACCGATCGTATTCCCGGTTTCAAGTGTCCAATCCGAAACGAATACGAACCCGTCCATAATTGATTTCACTGGTGTGTTTTTTGGTGCGATCACATCCGTACCATAATGCTTTTTTTGCCTGTCAAATCTACTACTGATTAAGCCGGTCATTGGGGGCACAAAAAACATTTGCTCCAGGGGCACTTCTTTGGAAACATAATTAGCAGACTTTGATAATAATTCGCGTTCCAAAATCTGTTCATCCAACGCTACTTCTTTACGTAACATCTCGTCTTCAATGATAGGATCTACCTCAATTATTGAGTCCATAGGCGTCATAGCATCCTGAGTTCCTTCTTCGGCTGTTTGTATTTCTTCACCGACCAGTATCCGACGAATATTATCATTATAGAGTTGTTGGGCACTGACTTGTTTTTGTAAATCATCCAACGCCCCATTTAGTCTTATCAGTTCTATTTGCTTACTCGCATCACCATATCCTGGCACATAAGTCCTTAATGGCGTAAAAACAATCAGGGCCCCGACGATTATCGTTAATAAAACTACTGAGACACAAATGGTGACATACACATTCAGTAGCGAAAGTTTATACGATCCTACCTCCTCAAATGTCTCATGGTTCATAATTACCAATCGATAATTATGTTTTAATTTTTGCAGAAAACTCTGCTCTTTTCTATTTTCGCCCGCCATTATGTTAATTTTGCGAAAAATAAAATAAATTTGTAGCTGCTAGTGTTAAAATAGCTGGCTACATACCCTTAAATCCTAACCTTTTGGTTTGAAACAATAATACGCCGAAATTAGTATAACTCTTTGTAATTCAAAGCCTATTTTCTGGCAATTTTTCATCGAAATTAAACATTTTTTTGTTTTGACACGATTCAACAAAATTTTACTCCTCTTAGTCGGTATAACTATAATAAGCGCTTGCACTACCCAAAAGCGTAAAGGAGACGTAGGTAAAATAGCAAAATTCTATCATAATACCACCGCTGAGTTCAACGGTTATTTTAATGCTAACGAGCTATTTAACGAAAGCATTGTACAACTCGACGAGGAGTATCAGGATAATTATAATAAAATTCTTCCTGTATTTAAATACGTTGCCACTGATAATCCTAAAGCGGTGGCCAGTAGTCTGGACGATGCTATTGAAAAAGTTTCTATCGTGGTGGCGCTACACCGGGTAAGTGACTGGACAGATGACTGTTATCTATTACTTGGCAAATCACAATACGTCAAACAGGATTATGAATCAGCTGAAGAAACGCTGGAATATCTCAAAGCTGAATTCAATCCGGAGGCTTTAGCTAAAAAACAGAAAAAATCTAAAAAAGGAAAGAAGAGTAAAAAGAAGGCTTCCAGTAAGAAAAAAAAGGTTACTGCTGCTAAAAAGAAAAAAGCAGTCCGAGCAGCTAAAAAACGAAGAGCTGCCAATAAGAAAGCCAGGAAGAAAAAGGCTTCCCGTAAAAAGAAAAAATCTTCTTCCGCTAAAAAAGAAACAACACCGAAAGAAACAACAGTTCCTAAAGAAAAGACTCCTTCAAAAGACAAGAAATCAAAGAAAGAAGAAGCTAAAAGTAAGGAGGATGCTAAACCCGATGAAGGAGGTATCTTGAAAAGGGATCCTGCTTACCGGGAAGGATTGCTCTGGCTTGCCCGTACTTATATTGAAAGACAGGACTATAATGAAGCCGCATCGATTCTAAATCAATTGGATGCTGACCCCAATACACAAGATGATGTAAAACGGCAGATTGCTCCTGTCCAGGCTCACTACTTTTTGATACAAAAACAGTACGAAAATGCAATTGCCCCACTAAAGATAGCTATTAGTAGGGCCAAAAAGAAGCAAGAGAAAGCCAGATATGCTTATATCATTGCCCAAATTCATCAGAAAGCTGGCAGAGGTGAAGAATCCTTTGCTTATTATGAAAAAGTAGTTAAATATAGTGGTTCTTATGAAATGCGGTTTAGTGCAAGGCTAAGCATGGCACAAAATGATTATCTTAATGGTAAAGCAACGGCCGAGCAGATTACTAAGGATTTGGAAAAGATGGCTAAAGATATAAAGAACGAAGAGTACCTGGATCAAATTTATTATACGCTCGCTGATATTGCACTTAAGGCTAGTAATAAACCAGTAGCCATTAATTATTTGAAAAAAGCGCTGCAATTTAGTAATGACAAAAGTGCTCAAAAACCCGAAGCATATTATCTCCTAGCCGAACTATATTATGAAAGTCAGGATTTTGTAAATGCCAAAAATTATTTTGACAGCACTTTATTGGTTTTACCAAAAACTGATGAGAGATATGACAAGGTTACTGCTTTTAGCGATAATCTTACAGAAATCGCTGCGAATATCATTATTATCCAAGAGCAGGATTCTCTTTTAGCCATTAGTAAACTAAGCGATAAAGACAAGGAAGCGCTTGCTTATCAAATCCGAAAGCAAGAAGAAGAAGATCGAATTAACAATTTAAAAAATAGTACGAGCAAACCCTTGGATAAATTCAGCAAAGGTAAAGCCCGAGCCAAGAGGCCCGGAGACAAATCTACTCCTAGTACTTTCTTTGCTTATAATGAAAGAACAGTCAAAAAAGGGAAAAAGGATTTTCAAAAAAGATGGAGTAACAGGCCTCTTGAAGACGATTGGAGAAGGTCTAATCGCAGAGGTGCAGGCAATGAAGTCGAAAATGAAATCGTTGTAGTAGATGTTCCTTTGGGTGCACTGACTGAAGAGGATATCAATAAGTTGCTTAAGGATGTCCCCTCTAGTGCCGTAGAAATAAAAATAGCTGAAGATAAAATTATTGATGCGCTGTTTATTCTAGGTAGCTTGTATCGTGATCGTTTGCAATTGACTGAAAAAGCAATAGAAACACTGGAAATTTTAGATTCCAGGTTCCCCGGTAATAAGCATGAGGTGGATTCCTGGTATTTCTTATACCTATCGCATACAGATATGGGGAATACTGCCAAAGCAAAAGAATACTATGATAAGATCGTTACTAAATACCCCACTACGACTTATGCAAGAGTACTTCTGGATCCGAATTTCCTTGAAACCAGTAAAGAGGAAGAGCGTCGATTGACTATTTATTATAATCAAACTTATGATGCTTTTGAGAACGGAAAATATGACGATGCCGCTCAAAGAGCCGTCAAAGCTGCTGATCTCTTTGGCCCTGCCAATGTCCTTCAACCAAGATTTGCATTGCTCAATGCCATGTGTCTTGGAAACCTACAGGGAATAGAGGCTTATAAACAAGAACTAAGGGGCATCATCTCTAAATATCCTGACACTCCTGAACAAACACGAGCCCGTGAAATTTTGAGGCTATTAGGCGGAGATGGTGTATCCGTTGAGGATCAGGAGAAAGTTGGTGGTGAAAATAAAAAGAAAAGTAGTTTTAAGGTGGATGACCAAAAGATGCATTATTGTATTGTCGTCCTAAAAAATAATTCGATCAATCTAACGGAAGCCAAAGCTGCTGTATCTGATTATCACAGCGAGTATCATAAACTAGACAAACTCAGAATCGCCAATGTATATCTTGGCGCTGATACGAGTACACCGATCCTTGTGATACGAAGATTTAAAAGTAAGGATTTGGCGATGGGTTATTATAATGGCGTATTGCAAAACGGAGCGAATTTTCTTCCTTCCAATGCTGAATACGAAATCTATCCGGTTACCCAGTATAATTATCGCCAGGTATTAAAGAATAAAGAATTGGAAAGTTATAAGCAGTTTTTCCAGGAAAACTATTAACAGCGTAGAGCTTAAAGGCTAGCAATTATGAACACCTGATCGCTAGCCTTTAAGCTTCCTCTTGTCCTTATTCCATCTCAATTAAAAGCTGTCCTTTATCTACAGCAATGCCCTGATGAATATGAATAGTCTTGATGATACCTTCACCGTCAGATTTAATGATATTCTCCATCTTCATTGCTTCTAAAATCAGGAGAGTATCCCCTTTCTTAATTTCTTGTCCCGCATTTACCGCAATATTCAGTACTAAACCCGGCATGGGAGCTTTCACATCTTTCAGCTTATTGCCGGAAATCGTCTCTAATCCAAGCTTATGAACTAATTGATCGAATTTATCATCCAATTTCAGGTCATAGCTTCTGCCATTTATTTTTATTTTGAAAGTTTTCGCCACAAAATCAATAGCAGCAAGTGTCGTATTATAGGATTTACCCTTATATATGACATGATAAGTTTGGCTATCCTCTTGCACTATATCCAAATCCTGGATAGATGTGCCGGAAAGTTCAATCTGAAAATGATTATTTACTAGAGCTTTGTACTTCACTTTTCTCTGATTTGGGTGGTTTGATCCGTGCTAATTTAGTCATAAAATAGATCTCAAAAATAGTAAACACCACATAGATTAAAAAAAATGGCACTAAAAACCAGGGCGAACCAGGATTCATGGTTTTCTTATAAATGAGTACAATAATAATAATAAAAACCATTTTCATAAAGATTACACCAAGAATCACAGAGGAAAAGGTATGCAGATTGGTGCTATATGCTGCTTTTTCTGCTAAATAATAAACCCCTATGGTAAATAATAAAAAGAAGCCCAGGTTCATCCAGAAGAAAAGCTGATGACCTTTAAATAAGGGAATGTATGGCAAGAGAAAAATAACAAGCATCAGCCCAGTAGAGAGGCCTATTAAATTTTTAAAAAAATCCAGTTTGTTCATTAGCGACTCACATCTTTCATTATCAGGTAAAAAGCTATACCTAAACCTAGTAAAGCACAGACCGCAGTCATTATTGCTTTTTCAAACCCCCAATAAGCATCAAGTTGTTTACCAATGAATACACCTAGACCAATAGTGCCCGCCATTTGAAAGACCATCCCTGTATATTTTAATGCTATATTAGGATTCTTGTCTGACTTTTTCGGTTGATTTGACAATATTATTAGATGATTTTAATGAATCTGAAATACTATTCTTATTTGCTTTTACTGCTCCCATTTGGCAGGCGACATTAAAGACAGCTCCTGATTGTACAATTAGCTTATTGGTACTCACATCACCACTTACTTTTGCGCTCTCCCGAACATGAAGTAATTCCAATACATGAAGAGTCCCTTCAAATTTTCCTTCTATCACTGCATTTTGACAACGAACCTCCCCTTCAATAAATCCAGTTGGTCCTATGATCACTTTTGCATTACAATTCAGAGAACCTTTAATGACACCATCAATACGGATATCACTTTCAGATTTGATGGTACCTTCTATTACCGTACCGCTTACTATTATATTTAAGGAATGAGAAGTTGTAGATAGAATACTCTTTTTTGATGGCGATGCCTCTTTTTTCTTACTGCTGAACATTTTTCTTTTTTCTTTTAGTGATTTAACAAAAGCTTCAACGATTTCACACCAAAACCTAATATCAAGTTCCATGACTTTAACAAAAAGAGTGGGTTTTATAATTTAATATTATACTGACGACGAAATGTTGTGGCTTTGGAAACCGTCTTTCGTGCCGGTATAATATATGATCTAAGTATTATAAAATTCCTAAATAATCTCCATGCCGACTTATCTAGTACCACTTTAGTGCCAGTATAAATAAAGTCGTAAGGTAATACTTTTTTCTAACCTTTTGATAATTAACCTATTGTAAAATTAATCACCAAGTATTACAAAAAGAAAAGAACGTATTTAAAAATAGCTAGCTGTGGAAAGAAAAATGTCCCACTTCCTGTTTTTAGAAAGTGGGACATCAGACGAAATCTGATAATTAGAAGTTAGGACAATAGACATTACGTTTCTGTGGTCCGCATATTTTGTACACCAATGCAAACTCGAAAGCTCCATTAGCGTTTGATGCAGGTCTCAAGCTGGAGACGTTGATATCGTAACTAAATCCTAAAGAAAAATCATTATAGTCAAATCGGGTGGAAAGGATAAAGGCATCCGCCGTCGTTGTCTTTGTAAAATGGTTGGATAATCTCATCCATGCACCAACCTGGAAAGCCTGATATTGTCGTTTATTTCCGCCCAATAAAAACTTAAGACTGGCACCGGTATTCAATTCGAAAGAAGGTCCTTGAACTAATGCAATAACTCCTGGTACTAAGCCTACTTTACTGGTCATCATGAATTCTCCCCCGGCATGAGCCGTAAATTTACTATATAATGCTACGAATGCTGAATCACTAAAAGACTGATTTGCATTAGTAAGGTGACTATAAGCGCCTCCCAGATACAAGTTATTATCTTCATCAAATACAGTAAACCAAAGTAAACCAGCAGAAACATCTGCAAAAAGGAAATTGGTATTCTCAAAAGCTTCACCGGATGCCATTGAGCCATCAAACACACCATCCCTGTTCTGATTACCATATTGAGCATTCAGAAAGTCAATACTTCGTTGAGAAACGCCGGCATCCGCACCGAATACCAGATAATGTGCTTTACTGCGATATCCACCCATTTTTTTACTATAGGCGAAGGAAAGCCTGGCTTGTAGCGTACCAAAATCTAGCTCCCCGGCTTTATCTCCCCAGAATGTACCTCCGATTCCAAAAAAGTCATACCGTCCTACCGGAATACGTTGATCATAGGAAACGGAATAAGTATTATAGGCATTGGAATTTAAAACACTAGCCCATTGGTTACGATAATTCGCAACCAGTCGGACATTACAATTCATCACCCCGGTCATTGCTGGATTCAAATTCAACGGAGAAAGATAAAATTGCGAAAAGTGAATATCCTGAGCGTTCAGACTTAAAGCCCCCAAGCCTAACAGACAACAAACAATTAATAAATGTTTAATTCTTTTCATAAAAACAAAATTTTAATCAAAACTTAAAATATACTCCTGAACACGGGAATATTACATTAAATCGCATCGAAAGATAAAAATAGGAATTTTTTCACACAAAAAAAAAAAAACAGGTGCTTATTTTATATTGAAACCCGACTTATTAACTTAAAGTCGTTTGGTGTGTACCATTAAACGCAATGTTTTTTGAAGATATTACGCTACATCTCAATTTTATTAAAAATTACATATAAGGGGAATTAACCAGTATTATCCTCTTGTTTCCAGGAAGCGCCATATTCTTCTACCAAAACATTATCGTAATAATCGGCTCTTTCAAAAAGATGTTGAAAAAGCTTCATTCCAGTTTTGACATTTAGATAACGATCATAAATTAACAGCGAAAGAACAATATCTTGCCCTTTAATGCTAAACGTCAGACCTTCTGTTTCGTAATTTTGACGTAGCAAATACTCGTAAAGGGGTTGAATATTTTGAGCGGGGATATTACAAAGACTAGCATCTCCTATTATTAAGCCAGCTTTCTCATAATAAGAAATGCTGATTTTGGCACTCCCCTGCCCGATTCCCCAGTTATTTGAGCCTCTTCTTGTCAACCTCACATCGTGCCCCAATTCTTTCAACATCTCCTCAATAGTATAGGCACATCCGGCCGGTTCAAAGGGCTCAATGAGAGAGGATAATTGTATACTTCCCCCACATTTCGGGCAATATTTTGAAGTAAGCTCATCCTCAAATATCATATGTAGGCAAGAAAAACAGCGGGCTGCTGCTTTACCCCCCCCTTTTCTGAATTCATCGAGTGCTTCTTTCAAATAAGACACAGGTAATGTAAACCCGATATTGTTATCTCTATCAACTACAAAAGTATTCACCCCGATAATATCTCCTGATTCATTCAATAAGGGACTCCCACTATTTCCGGGACTTAGCGCTGCATCATGGTAGATATAACTGACGCCATCATGTCCTACTTTATCCTGACCAGAGATAATGCCTTGAGCAGCAGTATATTTCATACTAAAAGGATGGCCTATTGCCAAAACAGGATCACCTGTCTGTTCATTTCCATTACTAAATTTCACTTCTGGAGATACATTTTCTTTTAAAACCGGAGGGCTTAAGAATGCCAGATCGTGTTTCATATCAAGATAAATCACCTTGGCAATCTGTTTTTTAAAAAGTGCTCCGGCTATGACCACATCACAATTGTCCCGGACTACATGTTCATTGGTTACTATTACATCATATTCTGGCAAATAAAACCCTGTCCCCATATTATATGGAGTAGCAATCTGCACAATTAAGCTTCTATAGGTCTTAATAATTTTTTTCATTCTATACTTGAGTACAAAGGCGTAAAAATAATTCCCTGGGCTGCTTATCCATCAACAGAAGTGAGCTCCATTTCTTTAATCATAATCAGAAAAGATTTAGCAAAATCAAGTTTGGATGTAAACTTGAGCAAACCGATATCGGGATGTAAAGCATAATACAACTGCTTATTGGCCTGAACAATATCTCTGATTTCTTTTTTAATTTTCCGAGCGCT
>JBLHJZ010000173.1:0-8434 GCA_047619515.1 Saprospiraceae bacterium
TTGGGTTTACTCTTCTGCCCGATGATCAGCGACATAGCGTCATCGTTGGTGAATACGCGGGGTTGTTGGATTTGTCCTTCCGTCATGGCAACCCCTGAGGCAGTGAAAGCGGCTTTCACAAAAGAAGAAGATATTTTTAAAAACTTAAATGTCCGCTATGTCAACACTTTTTTAAACCTGGCTGAACCGCTTTTATTCGAGCGTCAGATGTTTAATCAATTCGAAAAAATATTGGGGATTAATTCTTTTGAGAATAAACAGGCTATTCAAGCTGGCTATAAAGCTTTACAAGAATATAAAAACAATATGCACCAACAAGCACGTGATATTATTGAAATGCTCGAAAAGGAGCAAAAGTTGGGTATTGTGGTACTTGGCCGTCCTTATCACCGTGACCCAGGGATCAACCACGGGATATTGGAGGAGTTTCAGCAATTAGGGTATCCGATTTTGACGCAAGACTTGTTACCACTGGACGAAGATATCCTGGATAAACTTTTTGGAGCGGAAGTCCGGGCAGGCGAAATAACGCACCCGCTTGACATTTCAGATGTATGGAAAAATTCCTTGAATGAAAATGCAAACATGAAAATCTGGGCAGCCAAATTTGTCGCCAGGCACCCCAACCTAATTGCACTTGAATTGTCCAATTTTAAATGCGGACACGATGCCCCAACCTACTCAGCCATTGAAGAGATTGTTGAAAGTTCAGGTACACCTTATTTTAGTTTTAAAGATATTGACGAAAACAATCCAAAGGGTTCCACTAAACTCAGAATCGAAACGATCGATTATTTTTTGAAGCAGTACAGGAATGAGGTTTTTGAAAAGAACCTTATTCTTTCATAGCCATAAAACCGCAAAATCATGAATAATTCAAATCATTCTTTAACGCGAATAGAGGCAATTTTAAATAAAAAAGCAATGATCATTTATCTTATAATAGTTTTCCTTTTTACATCATTCACTACTATTACGCAACAGTGGGGAAAGTGGTATCTCAAAAAAGACAAAAACGGTATTAAGGTATATATCAGGAGCGAGCCTATTACAGGATTACCCGAATTCAAAGGAGAAACAAAAATAGCTGCTCCTTTATCAAGTCTGGTGGCAGTGTTACGAGATGTAGAAGAGTATCCCCAATTATTACCTGGCACAACAACAGCGAACCTTTTACGGAACGAAAAAAATATTCAAATCAGCTACCTGACCCATAAATGCCCTTTTCCTTTTACTGACAGAGATGGTATTTATAGTTCTTCATTTCATCGCAACCCAGTAGATGGCGTATTCAAAATCAGGATCACTGGTTTACCCGATTACCTTCCCAAGCAGTCTAAAAAAGTAAGGGTAACTAATATTAGAGGACTTTGGATGCTTATACCTGAAAATGACGGAACCGTCAAAGTAATCTATCAGCAATACGCAAATACGGGCGGTATCCCCAACTGGTTGACTAAACTTTTCTCGGTGAATATCCCTTTCAAAGCTTTGACCTGCCTTAGCAAGCAAGCCAAGTTGGATAGATATCAAAACAATGATATTGGAGATATATCAACAAGTGATGAACTAGATTCTTTTACAATGGCTCATTGATATTGACTAAATCACTCTTCTATTTCCAGAAAATCCAAAATTTCGTCTAACTCGTCAAAAGACTTATAACCTACTTTTTCCTCTTCATCACCCAGCAGTACCAAGCCCAGCGGGTGGATTTGCGCCATAAAAAGGGGTAATTCTTCTAGCGTTAGGTCTATATTAAAAAGGATTTTGTTTTTAGCACAAAGGGATTTTAACAAAGCGATGGCCTTGGACGACAAATCTGACCATTTGATGCCATTCTTAACCAGATCAAAGATAAATATTTCAACCATTGAAGAGAGTGATTCAATCAGTGGTTGTACCCCTGCGAAGTCTTCATTTTCAATAACGATTTCTTTCAGAATAGGGATATCCAAGACCTTACGTATCGATTCCGTATCTGCGAATAGTCCTATCTGAATAGCATCTAATTCGAGATATTCAGCTATTACCTTGATTTCATCGGGGCTTTGCAAACCAAACTCACCGACGATCTTTGGCCCTTCTACCCATTCTTTAATGGCACTGATTTGCTGTGGAGGGATAGCGTTCTCCGTACCGGTGTCGAGATTAAACCCTAGCCATTCCACTTCTCTGGCTGCGAAATAACGCGCATCTGTTAGATTGGTAATCTGGCTTGCTTTTACAGAAATTTTAAGCATAAAAGTAAAAGTATGTTTGGTGGATAATAAAAAAAGTAAAATTTTATTCTAACCAGGGAACTACTATACATTGTTTTAAGTTGTAATCGCCACCCCCCGTAAAATATTAAAAGGCACAATGTTTGCCTTTTAGATAAGTATTCAGCATAGTCCACGTTTTTATTACCATTTAAAATAAGTTTTAACGCTGCTAAAGTAGCTCGGTATAAGGTATAAATAAAAAGAAAGTGCCTTTTTATTTTGAGGTTTTCTTTATTCCTTTACACCAAGCATTACATAAACAATCAAAATGAGCGAAGAAACTTATGTCAAAAGAGTATTTGAAGTTACTAGACAGATTCCTTTCGGCAGAGTAAGCACCTATGGTGCTATTGCTGATTATCTTTCACTAGGATCAGCCAGGATGGTAGGATGGGCTTTGAACAAAAGCTTCGTTTCCGAAGGTATTCCTGCTCACCGAGTGGTCAACAGAAAGGGGGAATTATCGGGAAGGGTTCACTTTCCCGCTCCAGGTATGATGCAAGCATTATTAGAAAATGAAGGCATCACTGTTGAGAATAATATTGTCCAGAACTTCAAACAATTATTTTGGAATCCTATTGATGAACTCGGCTGGTAACTATAAGTACCCGATCAAAAAAATTGTTATGAAGCAGATATTATTAGGCATCTTGATCGCGGTTGTAATGACCACTTTATTCTGGGGAACCAGCCCTACCACCACTGATGTAATCTACTGGACATCAGGCTACAAGCTTACCTGGAATGACTTTGAAGGGGCTCCAAATTACAAACACGATTATAAAGATATTTCCGCAATTACCTTTTCGGGGATCGTAGATTACCGTGGCTGCGAGGAAGGAAAGATTGTTTATAAAATAAAAGCATACTTCGAAAAGAAAAACTCCTGGGTGAAAGCCATCGGCCAGAATGACCATACACTGGAGCACGAGCAAGTCCATTTCGATATTACCGAGTTATATGCCCGCAAATTGCGTAACGCTTTATCAGGACAGGTCTTTACTTGCGGAGAAGAACATACGTTTGAAACTTTTGTAAATGATTTTTTAAAAGGCTGGCAAAAAATGCAGGAAGATTATGACGGAGAAACGGGGTACAGCCACAAGCACCAGGAGCAAGATGAATGGATCGAAAAGGTTCGGGCAGAGATGAAAGAACTGGAAGCTTTTAAAAGCGAATAGGATAAATGTTTTTTCATAAAAGCTGGAAGCAGGATTCGTTCTTGTTTCCAGCTTTTTTTGTTTTGCGTGGTGGTGTAAGTGTATATTGCTTCCTGACAACTCTCATTAGCCAGATAAAGCAATATTCCGAAATATAAAACCATTTAGTATCTTGTGAGTTATATATAATTCTATTGACAGCGTCCTTTTATTTTAAAGCAAAACACCTCAATTCGATGAAAATTAAAAACACCTTATTTATACTTATCGCCCTATCCTTTTCCGCAATCCATCTAACCGCGCAATCATTTGCAGGCATCTGGAAAACTGTAGATGACAAGACCAATGAAGCAAGATCACATGTAGAGATCTATGAGCAAGATGGAAAGTTATATGGAAAATTGATTAGGCTATTGACCCCACCTCCTAAAGATATATGCGACAAGTGTACTGGAAGTAAAAAAAATAAACCGCTGCTAGGTTTAATAATTGTCGAAGGCTTAAAAAAAGTCAAAGACTATTGGACTAAAGGTACCATTATGGATCCTGAGAACGGTAAAGAATATGGTTGTTCTATCTGGTTTGAAGCCGGTAAACCCGATGAGTTGAAAGTCAGGGGTAAGCACTGGACAGGAATATATCGGACACAGACCTGGTATAAAGTTAAATAAATAAACCTTCGGCTTGGGAAAGGCCTTCCGCCGTCATTGGCGCTCGGGCTTTTAATAATACGCTAGTAAAAGGTAGATTTCTTTGTTTTATCATCAGTAACTCTCATTTTAGCAACCAAGAAATCCCGAAGGGATTCAATGAGAATAACCACCGATGAAATCGGTGGGAAAACGTAATGACTTTAATAACCATGAAGTGGTTGAATGTAAAAAGGTCAAAAATTGAACCCCTTCTGGGTTCTGGTACACTTCATATATTTACCACTGACTTCCTGCCTACACAGAACGTGTCATTCAAAAATAATCGGCAGTTTTTATGGAATCTTGTGTCAACATGGGATTACTTTTTGAAAGATACGATTGGGACACAAATGACGAGAAGTGTCGATTCCATTGGTACAAATAAAGCAGAAGGGTTCGGTCGATTTCATTATAAAGAAAACAAGCGCTTTTGTTATTTTAGTCGTGGCTCCTTATTCGAGACAATCGTTTGGTTGGGGAAATGCAAAGGCCGAAATATTATTCCCGAAGCCCAGGCAAATCGATTAATCAAATCACTTTATGACCTTAATGACGGCCGCAGGCCTTTCCCAAAACCAACGGTTTTTTTTCAATCCTTAGATTTTCACAAACGACCCACTAACAACCCCATGCCTCATTTTCGCTTTTACAAAATAAGTGCCTGCAACCCAATTTGATACTGCTACTTTGAATGCTCCTCGTTCTCCTGTCCCTTTTTTATGATATAACAACTGTCCCTTACTATTCAAAATCACCACCTCAAAATCTCGTCCCGGTTCTGTATTTCCTAATTGGATAGAGACATAATCCGAGGCCAGTGTTGGCGTAATCACCAAAGTATTTTTCACTAACTGTTCAGGTGTTTGCTGACTAGTAATCACCGGGTCATCCAACTCCAAAGAATCCAGTGGATAGCTCTGGATAGACCGCGCAAAGGTTCCTGCCACCAATTCATTTTTTGCTTCATTTAAAACCAAGTCGTATACGGTAATAAACGGCATATTTATACCTAGTCGTTCCCAAGTACTTCCCTTATCCAGGGAGCCATAAATACCACCATCGGTAGCAACAAACAAAATAGAATCAGCATATTCTGGTAATAATAATAAGTCGTTAATCGCTAAATCCGGAAGGTCAGAAGAGATATCCTCCCAACTACTCCCGCTATCGTCAGATCGATAAATCCGAGGCAGAAACTCGTTATCCCGATAACCCGAAAAGGTTACATATACTACCTCTTCAAAATCAGGAGAAGCCACCACCGCTGTTACATATAAATCAGGCAGCCCGTCAGATATGGAAACCCAATTGGTACCACCATTATCACTTCGCCATAAGTTGCCATCGCCGGTACCGACATACAATAAGCCTTCTATTAGGCGAGATTCATCAAGCGAAGTGATATTATGATAGCGATGCTGCTCGGAAGTACTATCTGTCAAACTGTTACTGATAGGCATCCAGTCCGGAACGTTGCCTTCTCCGCGATACAAGCGATAAGTACCGGTATATAAAACCGCACTATTATGCGGACTTATTATATAGGGCATATCCCAATTGCGCCGATCGCCTTCATCAATCCCATCATCGGCACCAAAAAAATCCACCCCACCATCTAACGTCATTCTAATATTACCGTTTTGCGTTTCTACAAAAAAGCGATCGGGGTCAAAAGGGTCAAAAGCCATTTGAAAACCATCACCTCCATAGATTCTATCCCAGTCGTTAATGCCATTTGCATTGCCTCCGGTAGAACCATTATCCTGCGCACCACCATAATACAAATTAGGACTATGCGGATTATAGGCTACCCGGTAAAATTGCGTAGCAGGTATATTTTCAATATCCTCCCAGTTTTCAGCATTCATATCAGACCGGTACAAGCCACCATCTGTGGCTAGTAAAATATTTCCTGACGGCAAAAAAACCAGGTCGTGTTTGTCAGCATGCACCACATACTCCCACCATTGTGGGCCGACCCTTGCCCAATTATCACCGCCATCAAGCGTCCGCCAAAGATCTACACCCAGCAAAAAGATGTCATTATCGTCATTAGGATTTACCCTTACCTGACCAAAGTACCAACCAAAACCACCAAGCGCGCCGCCACTCAAGCCATTAATATCTTCATCGATCGGAATAGGGAGCCAGGTGTTTCCGCCATCCGTCGTTTTGTAGATAGCTTCGAGTTGAAAGTTAGTACCCACATATTCTGCAAAAATGACACTAGGGTTAGTCCCCGACATATCCAACCCGATTCGGGAATGTTCTGCATTAGGCAATCCTCCTTCCAGCTGTGTCCAATTGTCACCGCCATCGATCGATTTATAAATTCGGGCACCGACACCACTGGTAATAGACTCGGTATTGTTTCGGATACGATCCCATCCGGCTGCATAAAGAATCTGTGGATTATCCGGATTTATAAGCACATCAATGACACCGGTAGAGTCACTCAGGAAGAGCACTTGCTGCCAGTTATTGCCATTATCGAGGGAGCGATACAAGCCACGCTCACTATTTCGTTCAAAAGGTAAGCCCATACAAGCGACAAAGATTCGGGAAGTCTCCGTGGGATCAATAACTATTTTAGAAATAATCCGTTGTTCGGATAGCCCTAAATTTGTCCAGGTTTCACCGCCGTCGTTGCTACGGTACAAGCCATCACCGATAAATGGATAGCCGGAAATATTGACGTCACCAGTGCCCACATAAACGATCTCAGGATCATTGGGATCCAAGACAATATCGCCGATAGATAACAAGGTTTGTTGATCGAAAATAGGAAACCAGTTAGCCCCGCCGTCTGTCGTTTTAAAAACACCCCCTTCCGAAAAGCCCGCATAAATGATTTGTTCGTTTTGCGGATTCGCTACCACGGTATTGATCCGTGCACCAATGTTACCGGGCCCTTGGGTGATCCATTCTTCATCGAAGCCATTGACAGTACGATTCTGTGCGCTTTGTTGTGCGGCCTTCAAACCCTCGGTATATGCTTTGATACTGAATTTCCCGTCAGGATAAGCTCGTTGGAGAAAAAATTCATCACTTGGTTCATGCTTTTGCGCAATTCGATTATCCGTCTTTATGGGGGTATTAGCTTTTTCGTTACAGCCAAAAAGAAAGAAAGAAATGGCCAGAATAAAAAGACAGCTATTTTTCATACTATAATTTGTTGTAGTGAGTTATTGAAACAGTTGGGGAAGTTCTGCTTTTTTGTAGAAACAACAGCAGAAAGAAGAGGAGAAATAAGGAAGTGTAGGATTGGCGGCGAAGTACCACCGTTTTCTTAACCTTCTGACACCTCCTGACCTCCTGAACCCTTGCTTGCCCATATATGTTAAATTTTTTATGTTAAAAAAATCTAAAAATTTATACAATAAAAGTATTCATAGTATAGTTTATCTATTGAACTTTTGAAAAACGGAAAACGTATTTATTAACCTGTCTGCCAATCTTTTATTAGATCTGCAGGCGCTTTTAAATCGCTTAAATGGAGCAAAAAATTACAAAAAAAGATTTAATCAGGTATATCTACAAAGAGACATCCGTCGGAGAGACCCTGGCTATCAACGAAGCTTTGAGAAGCAAACCGGAACTGCATGTAAAATACCAGGAATTACTCCAGGGATATCAGCAACTTCCAAAAGCAAAATTTAATCCTTCTGCTTCTGCTATTCAAAACATCCTTCGATATAGCCGGCGAACTGCTTTAGAAACGCATAGCTAGTACCCTTTTTATACCTGAGCAATGAAGCCCTTAATGGTTAATATTATACCATTAAGGGCTTTTGCTTTGTGGTGATTATAATTAGCAGTACCTTTAATAAGGCTTTGAGTACGTGACCTAATTGCGGCTTTTAGCTTTTAGTCGTTGGCCGTTGGCCTCCTTTTATCGCATCCTAAAACGCATATGAGGGAAGCCAACTGTTAACAGCTAATAGCTTCAATCAAGTTTCCGGCTAAAAGTCATTAGCCATAAACAGGCATTTACTTATTTTACGCTGCACGCAGGGATTTATTCTCTTATCCGAAGCAAAGTTTAAACTTTTTGTAAAAAATATTCAAACAAACTTGTTTTATAAAAACAAAAAGTTTAATTTTGTTTTGATTTAAAACATTATTGTTTTGGATTAAGTTTAATTCGCTGAGCTATCATTAGAAATCAGTTACTATCAAACCACATAAAATTATTGGAATAATGTCAACTAAAGATCAAGACGCAAAACAAAAAGCCCTTCAACTCACTGTTGATCGCTTAGAAAAACAATATGGTAAAGGCGTTGTCATGAAGATGGGAGATAAGCAAGTCGTAGAA
>JBLHJZ010000174.1:0-8411 GCA_047619515.1 Saprospiraceae bacterium
AAATCCTAAATCCCAAATCCTCATTCCTAACTCCCCCATTTGCGGAGCTGCTTAAGCAATGCGGAAAAATCCTTTGGTACTTCAGTCGTAAAAGTGAGTCTTTCGCCCGAAGTCGGATGGTCGAAACTGAGCTTGTAAGCATGGAGTGTACAACGACTGATCAGTGGTCGTTCCTCTTCGTCTCTTTGTTTTTTATATTTTTTACCTTTGACTTCGGACAAGAAAAAAGCTTCTTTTTTGGAATAAAGCGGGTCGACAGCGAGCGGATAGCCCAAGGCTTGCATATGCACGCGGATTTGGTGTGTTCTTCCGGTTTTGATATTCACTTCGACGAGAGTGTAGTGTTTGAAACGCTCGATGACCTTATAAGCAGATACGGAAAGTTTCCCTTTTTTGGTGACGATCATCTTACCGGGAATGGCAGGATGCTTGCCGATTGCCTTTTCGATGATATCTTCTTCATTATGAATATTTCCACTGGTCAGTGCCAGATATATTTTTTCGACAATACGGTTTTCAAATTGAGTGCTCAACTCCTTGTGAGCAATATCATGCCTGGCGAAAATCATGATACCACTGGTTTCCCGATCCAGCCGGTGAACGGTAAATATCTGACCGAATTTAGTTTTTAAAAATTGCTGGATATTAGGTAAATCCGGCTTGAATCTATCAGGAATAGAAAGGTAGTTAGCCGGTTTATTGATGATGACCACATCTTCATCCTGATGTATTATAAGCGGTTGATTTTTCATTTTTATAAATCCTTAAAATGTTTCTTTCGGCGAATATAATATTGCCAGATAATACTTTTGTTTAAAATACCGACCTTATTGGGAGTAGGGGAGATGCTCACTTTTTGAATGAGATCGTTATAGTGTTTTCTCTTTTTTAGCAGTCTGCCTAAGCTGCTATAAACAGAGAAATGGGCTTTTAAAATCGCGGTAAAACTACTAAACTGCCCTTTGACCAGGAACATAAGACCAGCAACGCCATCCAATACCAACCGCAAAGGAAACAGCCAAAATAATTTCTTAGCAGTTTCATTTTTGATGATACTGTAAAAACTATTTCTAAAATTCAGGTATACTTTTCGGGGATTTCCATAATCTAAAGTTCCCCCGCCATAATGAAAAACCACGGAAGTGGGCTGTACCATGATTTTGTATCCTGCTCTTTTTAATCTCCAGCAAAGATCAATTTCTTCGTGGTGGGCCAGATAGTCTTCATCAAAACCTTCCAACTGTTGAAATAATTGATTGCGAATAAACAGCGCTGCGCCGGATGCCCAGAAAATTTCTATCGATTTATTATATTGCCCCTTGTCTTTTTCCAGGGTATCAAAAATCCTTCCCCTACAAAAAGGAAAACCCCATTTGTCAATCATTCCACCAGCTGCACCAGCATATTCAAAATATTCTTTATCCAGCTGCGCCATTATTTTGGGTTGGCAGGCACCGATTGTAGTATCCTTTTCCATAAGTTCAACAATCGGTAATATCCATCCCGGATCCACTTCTACATCTGAGTTTAACAAAATCAGGTAAGGAGTATCGACTTTTTTAAGGGCTTTATTATAGCCTTTTGCAAAGCCATAATTTTGATAAAGCTTGATAATACTAATATCCGGAAAATAGGAAGCCAGGTATTCAAGAGAGTCATCGGTAGAGCCATTGTCTGCTACGATAATTTCCAAATTCCTGTATTCGCTAGCTACCAACGCAGGTAGAAATTTTTTCAGCCAGTCTTTCCCGTTATAATTTAATATGACAGCAGATACTTTTGGTAAATCATCTTGCTTGTCCTCGATAAGGAGTGTTTTTTTTTGATCATTTAAAATACCCCTGGCTATTTGTGCATCAATATTGATCTGAACTTTCAGCTCGTCCAAGCTTTCAAATTTCAAATCACCCCGGATGAAATCCACGAACTCAATTTTCAATTTATCGCCATAAAGTTCTTTGTCAAAATCGAATATATGCGCTTCAATCGTCCGATTCATAAAGGATTCCAGCGTAGGCCGGGTACCGATATAAAGCACCCCATCATATTTTTTATCAAGATAAGATACCCGGATTGCATAAATTCCCTCTCTCGGTATCAGTTTATATTTAGAAGGTGGTTCAATGTTGGCTGTCGGAAAACCGAGTGTATTGCCAATGCCTTCGCCACGAACCACGGTGCCGCTAATCGAAAAAGCGTGCCCCAATAAATGGTTGGTAGTCATAATATCACCGTTGGCCAGGGCTTTTCGTATTTTTGAAGAGCTGATCGTTATATGCTCAACTTCCTGTTTCTCAATTTCTATGACCTGAAAACCTTCACTAAGCTGGTATTTTTTTAAAAAATTAATATCTCCGGCCCGGTTTTTACCAAATTTGTGGTCATAACCGATGACGATGTATTTAGGCTGAAACGTTTTGATCAAAAAGTGTCGGATGTATTCGTCAGGACTTTGATTTAGAAAATCTTTGGTAAATGGAACCACGACCACGATATCGACGCCAAAGGCTTCAAACAAAGCTACTTTTTCATCTATCGAAGTGATGAGTATAGTCGCATTATCATCAGGACGAAGAACAATACGCGGGTGAGGGTGGAAGGTGATTACAATACTTTTTCCATTAATATCAGTGGCTAGTTGCTTTATCCTGTCCAGAATCTTTTGATGTCCTAGGTGTACGCCATCGAAAGATCCGATAGTGATCACTGCATTCTTAATCGCTGGTAATTCTGTTAAATTATTATAAACATCCATTCCCTGCAAAAGTAATAATGTTACTGATGATTCAATAATTAAGATGGAGGAATTTCGGTATTCGGTATTCGGTAACCGGGATTCGGTGTTTGGGATTCAGCTGTGACCGGCCTAAGACAGAACGCCGAATCCCGAATACCTTC
This sequence comes from Saprospiraceae bacterium, assembly GCA_047619515.1. Classification (GTDB taxonomy): domain Bacteria; phylum Bacteroidota; class Bacteroidia; order Chitinophagales; family Saprospiraceae; genus JAHDHW01. Next base: position 2,899 of record JBLHJZ010000174.1, read on the forward strand.
TCTTCTTTTTCACAGATCCTTCCTAAAAATTCACCATCTTCCCATTATTGTTATTACTTTTGTTGAAAAAATAAGATAAATGTCATTTGATAATAATAAAATAGTAGCAGCGCTAAGCACAGTAATAGATCCCAGTTCGGGAAGAGATATTATTTCGATGAGTATGGTTCGGGATTTTGGGATAGAAGGGAAAAATGTAAACTTTACACTCGAATTGGCAAGCCTCAATACGCCCCAAAAAGCAGAATTGAATTTTGCCTGTATTTCAGCTATTCAGGCAGTTTACCCCGATGCGAATGTCAATGTGCATTCGATGTCCAAGACGCCGGATTCACAGGCAACGACCAGCCCGATTGCTCATGTAAAAAACATTATTGCGGTCGCTTCAGGGAAAGGAGGGGTCGGAAAATCTACGGTGGCTGTCAACCTTGCTTTGGGACTCCAAAAGTTGGGTGCAAAAGTCGGCTTGATCGATGCGGATTTATATGGGCCGTCCATCCCGACTATGTTGGGCCTCCAGGGTCAGCGCCCTAAGGTACAGGATGTGTATGGAAAACCAAAGATTACCCCTTTGGAGGCCTATGGGTTATATGTAATGTCTATTGGATTCATCATTGAACCGGAACAGGCCGTAGTATTAAGAGGCCCGAGATTAGGTGCGATTATCAAGCAGTTTTTTATGGATTGTTTGTGGCCGCCTTTGGATTACCTGATCGTAGATCTCCCTCCGGGGACTGGCGATATACAATTGACTTTGGTGCAAACCGTACCGGTAACGGGGGCGATTTTAGTGACTACACCCCAGGAAGTCGCCATTGCGGATGCTATCAAAGCGATGAATATGTTTTTATTGCCGAATGTAAATGTACCGATTTTAGGAGTGGTGGAAAATATGAGTTGGTTTACCCCCGAGGAATTACCAAAAAACAAGTACTACATTTTTGGTGAAGGCGGCGGTAATAAAATAGCAAAAATGAGCAATTCAATGTTGCTGGGGCAAATTCCGCTGGTACAGGGAATCCGAGAATCAGGCGACGCTGGAAAACCAATAATCACTCAGGAAAATGCGACTCTTGTGGAGGCTTTTATGAAAGTAGCCCAGAATACGGCTCGGCAGGTAGCTGTCAGAAATGAGATGTTAGGCCCTACTGAAACGGTCAAAATGCAGAATTAGTAAGCTCTTTTCAAATAATTGCTAAATATAAATGCTGTTTTAAACCTTTTAATGGGTAATTTTTAAGAACTTTACATACGGTTAACTGTTTATAGTAATAACCGTTTTTTATCATTAAAAAAATAAAATGTCCTTAGAAGAAAAGCTGCAACTAATTGCTGATATTGATTTAGCGCTAAATGAAGTCCGACCTCATTTGGCTGTTGATGGCGGTGATATCGAGGTGATCGATGTGACAGAAGATATGACGGTGCAAGTAAAATGGTTGGGCAATTGTGAAGGTTGCAGTATGTCCACCATGACCATGCGGGCAGGAGTGGAAAGAACGATCAAGGATAAGATTCCAGGAATCAAAGGCGTTGAAGCAGTAAATGGTGTTATTCTCTAATAATGAACAGAGCAGATCTATTTCAACAAATCCAACAGAAGAAATCCTATCTATGTGTTGGATTAGACTCCGATATTAATCGTATTCCAAAACATTTATTGGGACTTGAAGATCCGATATTCGAATTCAATAAGCGGATTATTGATGCGACGCAAGATCTTTGCGTAGCTTATAAACCGAATATTGCTTTTTATGAAGCGCTGGGTTCAAAAGGTTGGGAAAGCCTGGAAAAAACGCTGGATTACATTCCGAAAGAGCATTTCACCATTGCGGATGCTAAACGGGGTGATATTGGGAATACTTCCAGGTTATACGCCAAAGCTTTTTTTGAACAAATGAATTTTGACTCGGTGACCGTTGCGCCCTATATGGGGGTTGACTCGGTTCAGCCTTTTTTAGAATTTGAAAATAAGTGGGTGATCCTGCTAGCATTGACGTCGAATAAGGGTAGTAATGATTTTCAGTTTGCCCTCCAGGATAATGGACAAGCTCTCTATGAAAAAGTAATGCGTACTGCTCAGAGCTGGGGTAATCCGGATAATCTAATGTTTGTTTGCGGTGCCACTCATCCTGAAAAATTTAAAGAACTTCGCAGCATTGCTCCTGATAATTTTTTCCTCGTTCCTGGAATCGGTGCCCAGGGCGGTGATTTGGAAAAAGTATCTGAATTTGGGATGAATGACCATTGCGGTCTTTTGGTGAATTCTTCCAGGGGGATCATTTTTGCTGGAGATGGCGAAGATTTTGCAGAGCAGGCCCGCTTGGCAGCAAAACAATTACAGCTACAAATGGCGGATATTTTGGAACGAAGTCCCTTGATTGTTTTATAGAAATAAAAATATTGATTATAAAAAAAGCCCAAGTCTTCTAAAGACTTGGGCTTTTTTAATTATTGAACAATTACTCAACAAAATGATCCATGATATCAGGACTTCCGATTTCTTTTGGATTATTACCCCATTGATTTGGGCCAGGCTGACTGTCCGTAACCAAAAAAACAAGAAGTACAATTGAACCGACAACTGGTACAAAGGCTATCAAGAACCACCAACCACTTTTCCCAATATCATGAAGTCTCCTTACCAAAAGGGATAGACTAGGAATAATAACAGCCAAAGCATATAAACCATATAAAATCGGAGCACCCCAAATAAGCATGTCTATGGTAATGGCAGCAATAGCCACGAGCGTATTAAATAAGACAAAATACCAGTACTCACTTCTTCGTGATCTTCCGCTAAAATCTGAAAACTTTTGAAAGGCTAGTTTGTAATAATCCATAATTAGGTTTTTTGATGTTTTGAAAATGAATTAATGAAAAGTTACTGATAAAGAATCTTATGTTCTTTAAGTCTTAATTTCTTTTATTTTGAAAAGGTAATAAATTTTAGGTGCAAAATAATTAAAATTATAAGAAAATTTTGTGATTGCCATGTCATCCAGTTCAACGCTACGATGTATACTCCCTTATTTTTCCTATCTTCGCCCCATTATTTCAAAAAAAACATAAAACATGACCGCAGAATTTCATACCGCAAAAGGACTTATGAAAGTTGAGTTCTACGAAGCAGATGCCCCCAAAGCCGTGGCTAATTTTGTAAAATTATCAAAAGAAGGATTCTATGATGGCTTGATCTTCCATAGAGTAATTCCTGATTTCATGGTTCAGGCAGGATGTCCTCAAGGAAAAGGTACCGGAGGCCCCGGATACAAAATTGATTGCGAACTGGACGGTGACAATCAATTCCACGACCGTGGAGTATTATCAATGGCGCATGCTGGTAGAAATACCGGAGGTTCACAATTTTTTATTTGCCATAGTAGAAACAATACGGCACACCTCGATAGAAATCACACGTGTTTCGGAAGAGTGTTCGAAGGCGTAGATATAGTGGATGCGATCCAACAAGGCGATGTAATCGAAAAGATTGTAATCGTAGACTAATACAGAGGTGAGAGGTGAGAGGTGAGAGGTGAGGAGTGAGAGGTGAGGCGCTCTAAACACTTCTCACCTCTCTCCCCTCACTTCTGAATTTCTCACTCCTGAACTAAGCTCTTGGCATCAAAACCAATGATTGGCTATAAATCTTCTGATCTTGTTGTACCGTAAGAATCATATTACCCGGAGCAGCATTTTTATAATTAATTGCGCCATTATATACGCCGTCAAAACTATTCAAGACTTCTTCGTAAACCACCTTTCCTGTAGCATCTGACAGGCGGATTGTAGTTGGAACCGCTTCTCCTTTGAATTTCAAATTAATCGGCCCGTAAGTTGGGTTAGGGAAAACATTGATGCTTTCCAATTCCAGGGAATTTTGAGATATGTCGAATTTAGGAATTATAGTTTCCTCTATTTCAGTATTTTCTATAATGGCTTGCTCCTCGACTTTCTTATTCGGGCAGGCATCAAACTGAGCATCGACTTCTATTTGCACACCATTTCTGAGGATGCTCAAAGTGAAAAAGTCTCCTGCTTTATGTAAATCCCTTTGCGCTACTAACGCTCGATGAGTATTTACTTCTACATCATTAAAGGCTAGAATCCGGTCGCCCAATTGAATATTAGTCTTGTCTGCTGGGGTATTGGCAATGATGTTATGAACGGCAAGGCCTCCCGGAGCATCACTGGTATAAACACCAATAAATACCTTGCAGGGGTTACGCTCCTGGAAACTGTTATAATTATCATTTCCGAAATCGTAATTATGTTGGTAGTAATGAGGACGTGTATGGGCAAAATTACGCCGCTCAGTTTTTTTGCCCAGGGTCGCTGTTAACTGGTCTTCTTTTCCATTTCTAATAAAATCAACCGTTATATATTCTCCAATTTTGTGGGTGGAAATAATAGCACGCATTTCGTCATTATTGGTCACGGGCTGATTATCCAATGCAGTAATGATATCGCCTTTTTGGATTCCTGCTTTCTGAGCACCACTATTGAACACCAGTCCGGTAATCAGTACGCCATTATCCGCATCCTCAGAATAAACACCCAGAAGGGGTTTTACATTTTCAACCACGTCTTTGAGTTGGTCATTTAACGTAATTACTAGTTTCTCTATATCTTCGTTTTGGTGCTGATCGGACTTGGCAGACCTATAAAAAAAGATCGTTTCTTCATTATCGCTTTCTCCGATTTTAATTAGGCCGTCTTCCGAAGAGAATACCTCAATCTTCAACTCTTTCGTATCCTTGTTGTCAAGATTTAGTTGCTCCAGATAGGTCTTAAATTTCGCACCCTTCTCCAGGGATTTTTGATCAATTTCAACAGCACCGTCATCAGCCGTTGCTTTTTGAATAATAATAATCTCCTGTTTGCTTTGAGTGGTAGTTTGTTGCGCCAGAAGGGCGGGACTTAAGAAAAGTAAAAAAGGCAGGCAACTAAGAAAAGTAAAATTACTTTTTTTCATAGGTCTTCTAAATTTAAAAGGTTAAAAAATAAAGACTTCTGTGGAGTTGTTTTGCAAAGGGCAGGCAACAAAAAGAACGAGAACAAACTGGACAATTATTAGTATCCTGCGCCTTAAAGACGGTTCAAAATACAAAACGTTGCAGACTTGTATGTTAATTGCCGTTAATTGGCTGGAATTTTAACGTTTATAAATTAGAATCAATAGACTTTATTCGGTTTTAGGAGTTCGTAGCTGCTCTGACTACAAAAACTTTTGAATTAATTAAGAATAAAAGAATCCGCATTCACCAACATACCGGCTATGGCTGCGGTCATAAAACAGGCAATCGTTCCTCCGATCAGCGCTTTGATACCAAATTCGGCAATCGTCTTTCTTTGCCCAGGAGCGATCGCTCCGATACCCCCGATTTGGATACCGATAGAAGCGAAATTTGCAAATCCACAAAGGGCATATGTGACAATGATTAAGGATTTAATATCGAGGGTTTTCGTTATTTTTGCTAATTCAGCATAAGCGAAAAACTCGTTGATTACTG
>JBLHJZ010000175.1:0-8388 GCA_047619515.1 Saprospiraceae bacterium
CTCAGCTTTTTTGCTTTACCTAAAGTCCACAAATTGATTTACTCAAAAGACATAAGCCATCAAACTAACGACAATCACTCCAATAACAAGCAGAGCCATTATCTGATAACCGTTCAACCGCTCCCGATATTCCTCCGGCAACTTTTCTTTAGCGCGGAAACTATTCCTCAGGTAACCTAGCAGTGCAATAGGGATAAAAATAAAACCAGCCAGTGAACCCAACAACATCCGTCCGATCATCATCAAAACACGTCCCAAACCAATATTATCTTCTTTCGCCAAAGGTTCATTAATGATTTGGGTATGCTCAATCGGCGACACACCAGCTTTAGGTTTTGTCCCCGAGATAGCAATGCAGTATTTATCTTTTTGCTTTATCCAGTGCGGGTACACATATTTCACTTCAATTTTTTCGAAGCCCGCATTTTTAAACCAATCCCGGTATTCTTTATCTTTTGGAAAAAGCATCCAGGTATTGGCGATATAACTGACGAAACCGTTAGGTGGATCGAGCGGCCCGATGAGGGTGGCCACTCCATTTGGCTTGATCACCCGATAGGCTTCCGTAATTCCCTTTTGCGGGTTCGGCCAGTATTCAATACTCCCCGCAGAGACATAGCGATCAAAGGAGTCCGTTTCAAAAGGTATATTTTCTGCATCACCTATTTTGAAATGACAGCCTTGCAAACTTGTTTTTTGCTTGGCCTTTGCCATCTGGTGCGGGCTTTGGTCTATGCAGGTGACCCGTGCAGGCGGCACTAATTTCACAATGCCTTCGGTCGTAAACCCTGTCCCTGACCCTACATCAATGACCGTCAGACCTGGTTTTTCAAGTTGCGAAATAGTCAATGATTCATCGCGCATTTTTTTGGTCCAAAACAGTGGGTTGACAAATTTGTCATAAAAAACAGAAAGGAAACGATAAAACCAAAAGGCTTCCTTTTTGTGTTGCATTAATCTCATAGGGATCTTTTTTAATCAAACAAATTCTCTGAGGCTCTGCCTCGGGTGATAACGAAAGAATTTATGAAGTATACCCAAAATAAAGTGATTTGGGAATTTAGTTTATTCCTAATCACTTATTTTGGGGGTATGCCGATAGAAAATGGTTTGATATTTTTCCCAAACCATTTTCGTATCGGTATATAAAATAGGACAAATATTTTCGCGAATTACACGAATTATGATTTCGTGATAACTTGTGTAATCCATGTCTTTTTTAAAATTTAGTTTAGCGTATCTTTTATACTCCGTCCACATGCGGTGGCATAGTTCATTGCTCTACTTTCTGGTGCGTAATCGTACTCACCGGGCAAATATCTTCACAGATCAGGCAAGCGATGTGGCAAGGTTCGTTCACGGCAATAGTATCAAAAGGGCTGATAAAACCCGCCTCGTGAGGACACACCGCCACACAGGCACCACAATTGATACAAGCATTCCAGCCTATTTGGAAGACCACAGGTTTACGTTTACTCATATTTTCTTGAATTCGGAGTCAGGGCTAAAATAGCCGGACATGGTTTCGAAAAGCAGCTGGTCTCTCCGTGCAATATCTTTGGTATTAAAAACTTCGGTTTTTATATCATACAATTTCCACATCTTATCCCCGAGTGCTTCCAGCCATTGATCCTGGTATTTTTTAAGATTGTTGACAGTAGGTGGTAGCTTCTGTGTAAAGAGCTCCCCAATGAAATTTCCTGCAATCATCCCACTCCTCAGTGCCGTATGGATACCGCCGCCCGTGATGGGATTGACATGGCGGGCCGCATCGCCTACCAGGATCATATTTTGGGCATATTGCTTTTTCAGGGGAGCCGTCAAGGGTACCCCGCCGCCCTGGATTTCCAGAATTTTGGAATTTTTAAACCGCTCTTTAAAGAAGGAATTTTTTATAAAATGATCCAGATGCCATTGTGCATCATGTTCCGTCATGTTGCGAGCCACCCCCAGGCCAATCTCTGCATAGCCGTGACCTTTTGGGAAAACCCAGGCATATCCGCCAGGTGCCCATTCGTGGCCGGTTATGATTTCGAGCAGCCCTTGTGTCTCTACCTGGTCTACGATAAACTGTAAACAACTCGCCAGTTCCTGCAACTTAATATGGGTATGCAATTTGGCCCATTTACCGACCTGCGATTGCAGCCCATCGGCACCGACCAGGATTTTGGTTTTAATAGTCACCGGTTGATTGAACCGTTTCAGGTATACTTCGCAGGTACCGTCTTCCTGTGGTGCGTAACCGACACCCTCTGTTTTGAGCCAGACCTCCACGCCGGCCCGTTCTGCCATCGTCATGAGATAGCGGTCAAAGCGCCTTCGGTCCACTACATATCCCAAGGGCTTTTTTCCGGCTGATTCTCCATATTCATCCGGTTTCAGTGTCCGGTAGTCAATTGTGGTTTGTGCTCCTTTTTCATTATAAATCCCAAAGCCATATATCGGTTCGTGAATAAATTCTTCATCAGGATGTACTCCTACACTTTCCAGGGCATGCCTGCTCACGGCACCTGAGCACTGGATAGGGCTGCCCAGTTCCTGTTTTTTGTCCACCAATAAAACTTTAAGGTGGTGTTGTGCCGCGAACCTGGCAGTAATAGTACCTGCCGGCCCTGAACCGATCACTACTACATCATAGTATTTTTGCATAAAGAAGGTAACAGTATTGATGAAAAGTAAAAGTATCAACAATTCTTTAGAAAGAAAGTTGTCGTTTATGTGGATGCAGTATACAACATTATCAACACCAGTTAAATTTTATAGCACGAAAGAAATATATAATCCTATTTATCAAAATATGCCAGTGATTTTTTTCCAGACTCCTCCAACGCTACACCGGTGTCACCTCCTTTTCAATTGTCAACAATTTTTCAGCATAGCTGGAATCATCGTCCTCCTGTCGGATAGTAAATCCTCTTTTTCTGAACATATGGAGCATAGTGGCATTGGCATTGAGGACAGTGGCGTAGACTTTTTTGATATTTCTATTCTCTGCAATTTCCATTATTAGATCCATAAACTTATTGCCCAGTCCCTTGCCTTGCCATTGATCTCCCACAAGGATGGCAAATTCTGCTGTTTCATTATCGGCATCTGCTACCAGCCTCACTACGCCAGCAATGGCATGAGTGTCGCCTTCTTTTACTCTTGCCACCAGCGCCATTTCCCGATCATAATCTATCTGGGTAAATCGGGTTAGCTTTTCATGGGTCATTTTACCGATGTATCCAAAGAACCTGAAATACTCTGTCTGTTTGGAAATTCTTTTGAACAACTCCCTTTCCATATCCTCGTCTTCCGGTTTAATCGGACGGATGAGGGTTTCAGTTCCATCGCTCAATATCCATTCGGTCATGAGTTCTCTTGGGTAGGGAGATACAACCAGATGAGAATAGGTTTTGATAATATTGGGGTCTACCTTTTCGTCCAATATAATCTTGGCATCCAATACTACACCGCCCGTATGATCCACCACATAGGGATTGATATCTATTTCTTTTATTTGTGGAAAATCCATGACCAGGTAGGCGAATTTATACAATATATATTTTATGGATTCTATGTCAGCGGGCTTCATTCCCCGGTAGCCTTTCAACAGTTTATATATTTTAGTATCTTCTATGATCCTTTGCGCCAGCGCCATATTGAGCGGGGGAAGTCCTACGTTCAGGTCTTTGAATACTTCTACTGCGACTCCGCCCATTCCAAAAATAATCACCGGGCCGAAAATCGGATCTTTTTTAGCACCAATAATCAGTTCATATTTTTTGGAGACCATTTCCTCGATCAGTATTCCTTTGATATTTGCATTAGGTTTTGCCGCTTTGGCAGCGTCGAGGATAGTATGAAAAGCTTCCAGGGCTGTTGTTTCGTTTCTGATATTTAGGATCACTCCTCCTGTGTCTGTTTTATGGGTGATGTCAGGACTGGCAATTTTCATAACCACCGGGAATCCTATTTCCGCGCAGATTTCTTGTACTTCTTTTTCAGAAGCGGCCAGTTTGTGTTTAGCAATAGGAATCTGATAATTTATCAATATTTTTTTGGCCTCCTCTTCTGTCAATACATACCTTTTTTCCGCCATGATTGATTTAATCAATTCGTGATTTTTCTCGGTATCCGGATGGTAGATTTCAGGAATGGAAGAGGGTGTTTCGTATAAAACCTGGATATTTCGGGTATACTTGTACATGGACATGAAAGTGTTGACTGCATTTTCAGGAATTCTGTATACCGGAATTCCACCTTCGTCAAGTATATCACATCCTTCATCCACATCTTTCTGACCCATCCAGGAAGCCAATATAGTCTTTGAATATTTCTTGCCAAGCTTGACCATTTCTTTAGCTATTTCATCCGCTTTTGTCATCGCCTGAGGCGTAAGAATTACCAGTACGCCATCGACATTATCATCTTTAAGGACAGCCTCCGTGGCATCCATATATCGCTCCGCACTTGCATCTCCCAGTACATCCACAGGATTACCGTGGCTCCAGACCGCAGGTAAAGCCTTGTTGAGTTTTTCATAAGTTTCTTCACCCAGTTCAGCCAACTGTCCTCCCAATTTTATAAGGTGATCGGTAGCCAATACTCCGGGGCCTCCTGCATTAGTTACGATCGCCAGTTTATTGCCTTTAGGTCTTGGTTGCATGGCTAATGCCTGTGCAGAATTAAAGAGTTCATCAATAGTATTGACAGAAATAATTCCAGCTCTTTTGAAAGCAGCTTCAAAAGCCATTTCATTTCCGGCCAGTGTTCCGGTATGCGAAAGTGCCACTTTAGCTCCGGCATCACTTTTACCCGCTTTTAATACAATGATAGGTTTGGTACGTGCAAATGCCCTTGCAGCACTCATAAATTTTCTGGTATAGGTAAGTGACTCCATGTAAATCACAATGCTGCTCGTATTAGGGTCATTACCAAAATAATCAATGAGGTCATGGAATCCCACATCTATCATTGATCCGATGGATACAAAATAACTGAAGCCTACATTTTTTTCTACGGACCAATCCAGGATAGCTGTACATAGGGCACCGCTTTGAGAGATAAAGGCAATTTTTCCGGGCAGCGCCATTTTATTGGCAAAGCTCGCGTTGAGCTTAATGGAAGGTTTTATAAACCCGAGACAATTAGGCCCGATTATCCTCATGTTGTATTGCCGGGCATAAGCCAGGATGGTCTCACTGAGTTGCTGTCCTTCTTCTCCGGCTTCCATAAACCCGGCAGAGATGATCACTATTCCGCCTACGCCATATTCGCCACACTCTTTTACTATGTCCGGAACGGTAGCGGCAGGTGTTGCGATGACCGCAAGATCAATTTCGTCCCTGGTATCCCTAAGTTTGGCGTAACTCCTGACGCCATAGATGCTTTTATGTTTGAAGTTGATCGGATATACCGTGCCTTTAAATCCTGAACCAATCATATTTTTAATCAAGGCATAACCTACGCTTCCTTCATTATTGGAGGCTCCGATTATGGCGACTGTTTTGGGGTCAAATATTCGATTTAGTGGATTCATTTTTTAAAATTTAGTTTAGCGTTCTGTGATACCTCGGGGCTTGCCCCGGGGTAGTTCATTAAAATTTTTTCTATTTATATTTCCCAATATGGATCAAGTTGTACCAATAAATTATTGATGCTGATTTCATATTCACTCCAGATTTTAATACCCGTTTCTGTGTGCTTCTCTGAAAATTGCTTTGGATGAGTATTAATACCGTTTACAAAATTGTAAATACACTTTGGCAATGCTTCAATATTATAACCGCCTTCCAGTGTCGCAAAGACATTATTAAAATTTTCTGTTAGGATTTTTCCGATTTCATAAAAAGTATCTACGGTCAAGCGTAGATCCAATAAGGGGTCATATTGATAAGCATCGAATCCTGCTGAAATCGCTACCACATCCGGAGCAAACTGTTTGGCTATGGGGAGTGTGTGTCGCAGCGCATCCATAAATATATCATCACCCGAGCCCGAAGGTAAGGGGACGTTTATCGTGTATCCTTTTCCTTTTTTATTGCCAATTTCATTTTCATTGCCATAGCCAGGGAAGGCAGGATATTGATGGATTGACCAATACATTACTTGATTGGAGTCATAAAAAATGTTGGAAGTTCCGTCCCCCAGATGTCCGTCAAAATCGAAGATCAGTACTTTTTTTTTCTGGTTAGCCAATCTTTGTGATGCAATGGCCACATTATTAAAAATGCAAAATCCACTGGCATGATCGGGATAGGCATGATGCCCCGGAGGACGAACAAGCGCCATGTCATTGCTCTGCGAAGCAAGGATAGTGGCATTCGCCGCATATACAGCTGCTTCATATGATTTTATTGAAGTAGGCGTGTAACCATCAAGAGATATCCCGGAAGCGCAATATTCTTTTGCCATTTTTATATAGGCCTCTTCATGGATGATGCCGAGCACCGACTCATCAAAAGGCAAGCTGGTGCTTTTAAGATTACCCAGAGACTCCAATCTCTTTTTGTTCTCCGGGTGCATCCCCGTATTGTGTTCCTTAAAAATTTGATGATAAATGAAATTCATGTTGCCTTTGGTATTAAAAGCTCAAAGTTCTATTATTTGAGGCTATGGCTTGATGATTTATGTCAAGTTTAGGAGTGACATATCGCAGTGGTGTAGCATAAACACTACTGCATTTTATGAGTCTATAGTTCGATTCATTCTCAAACCAGTAGGAAAGGAAGCCACAGATTTTCTTAATTCCTCCGTTTATTTTTTTAACGATAAAAGTTACCAAATCAATTGACGAATGTCAGTCTTTAGACATTTGCCTGATTGTAATTTTGCCTTCTGAAAACGATACAATAATTAAACAAATCATTAAAATCATAATTATGAAAAAGAATATTTTTAATTTTATGTTCCTTTTGATAAGTACAGGTTTATTAGCACAAGCGGGACATATAATGCAAGGAATTGGGGCCGTCAATATGTCTATGGGAGGAGCTACTACTGCTCAACCGATTGATATCAACGGCCCCTTACACTGGAACCCTGCGGCAATCTCCGTTTTTGATCAAAATGTTTTATCTGTTAATGCGGGTTTATTTTTTTCTTCACCGGAGTTGTCATCCACCGTTCCTACTCCTGCAGGTCCTTTTTCGGGCGTGACAGCTGATGACCGGGGCGTATCTGTGATGCCAGCGTTGGCAATGGTTTTTGGTCAAGAAGAAAGCCCTCACACCTTTGGTGTATCGGCTTTTGGAATTAGTGGTTTTGGAGTTACCTTCCCTGAGAGTATGACTAATCCTATCAACATGCCACAAAATGCCGGAGGCTTTGGTCGCATAGAATCCAATTATTTACTATTACAGGTAGGTTTTACTTATGCTTATGAAATCTCTAAAAATTTAAGCATTGGATTGGCGCCGACCATTAATTATGCTGCATTAGAATTAGCACCTAACCCACTAGCTTCTCCAAGCCAAACGTTGGGTTATCCTGTGAGCAAGCAATCCAGTGCGATTGGCTTTGGCGGACAGGTAGGTATTTTTTATCAATCAGAGAGTGGTTTCAAATTAGGCGTTTCTTATAAGTCTCCTCAATTCTTTTCTGATTTTGATTTTGAAAATACTTATCTTGATGAGTCAGCTGCACCTAATGTAGCTTTCAATATGGACTATCCGGCTATTTATTCTGTCGGTCTGGGTTACTCTGTTGATAAGCTTGATATTGCTATTGATTACCGCTATGTGGATTATGCCAACACTGATGGTTTTGAAAAAAATGGTTGGACACCAGTGGCTTCCGTAGCCGGATTTGGCTGGGAAAGCATTTCCATTATTTCTGCCGGAGTACAATTTAATGGAATTGAAAAGGTTCCGTTGAGAGTAGGGTATACTTATAGTAGTAATCCGATTACAGAAGATTTAGCTTTTTTCTCGACACCTGCAACCGCCATTATTAAAAATGCATTTCAGCTTGGTGTAGGATATGAGATTAATGATAACCTCGATTTGAACGCCACTTATCATCATGGCTCAAGTGGTGGTGCCACTAGCGGGCAATTATTGAATCCTGGCTTGATCTCTGAGGCCGATCCACTTGGAAAGGTACCTGGTAGCGAAGTGTCTTATGAAATGTCAACAGACATGATTATGCTGGGGGTTAACTATAGATTTTCGAAATAATTTTTTTAAGAATATAATGGCTTAATAAACCGATTGAAGCCACCTCAACAATTGGGGTGGCTTCTTTTTCAATCCCATTGGGATAATGTTTATGGTGTAGCCGAAATCAATCAACTTGGTTGGTATGTTTAACCCGGCCCACAAAATTAGGCTTGCTAGGTCAGATTGACTTATGGCACGATCGTGCGGTCCTTCATGTTTTTATAAGAAGGGTAAAAATCAATTG
>JBLHJZ010000176.1:0-8385 GCA_047619515.1 Saprospiraceae bacterium
GGGTACTTGAATGGAACGATGACGCTTTTGGATTATGTACCGGAACAATCCACCGATTTTATTTTTTGTACGATAGGCGAAGAACAGGGCTTTGTCGGATCTGTCGGGATTATCGGGATTATTTTTCTGTTGATTTACCGAATAGTAGTATTAGCGGAACGTCAGCGTTCGGAGTTTTCCCGTAATTATGCCTATGCGATTGCCAGTATTTTATTTGTCCATTGTTTTGTCAATATCGGTATGACTTTGGGGCTCTTGCCCGTTGTCGGCATACCGCTGCCTTTTATATCTTACGGAGGTTCTTCTATACTTTCCTTTTCCCTAATGATCGGTGTTTTGTTAAAACTCGATAGCCAACGCTATACAGTGTAAGATTTGTACCTTTGGCCAAACACTCTCAATTTATTCATATCTCATTCCTTTATGAAATTTACAGTTCAAAAATTTGATAGCGAAACCAGCGCTCGCGCAGGTTTGATCGAAACAGACCACGGGACGATTGAGACTCCTATCTTTATGCCTGTCGGAACCGTCGGTACCGTGAAGGGCGTCCATCAACATGAGTTGGCAGAAGAAATAAACGCCCAGATTATTTTGGGGAATACCTACCATTTGTATCTCCGGCCAGGGATTGAAACGATAGAAAAGGCTGGAGGCCTTCATCATTTTAATGGCTGGCAAAAACCGCTCCTGACAGATAGCGGAGGGTATCAGGTTTATTCACTGAGTGGACAGAGAAAGATCACCGAAGAAGGAGTTGTTTTTCGATCACATATTAATGGCTCAAAGCATTTCTTTACCCCTGAAAATATCATGGATATCCAGCGGTCGATAGGGGCTGATTTCATTATGGCTTTTGACGAATGCACGCCATACCCCTGTGAATATAAGTATGCTAAATCTTCAATGGATATGACACATCGTTGGTTGAAACGGTGTTGTGATCAATTTGATAATACTGAAAATCGCTATGGCTACGAGCAAACCTTGTTGCCAATCGTGCAGGGAAGTACTTATAAAGAATTGCGGAAAATATCTGCTGAAACGATCGCATCATTTGATCGGCCCGCCAATGCGATCGGAGGATTATCTGTAGGAGAACCCGCTGAAGATATGTATTCCACTACAGAGTTGGTCTGTAGTATTTTACCAAAAGATAAGCCTCGGTACCTCATGGGTGTAGGGACACCTGCCAATCTTTTGGAATGTATTGCTTTGGGGATCGATATGTTTGACTGTGTATTGCCGACCCGAAATGCACGCCACGGAATGTTATATACAGCAGAGGGAATTATAAATATTAAAAACCAAAAGTGGAAAAACGAATTTAGTGTCATAGATGAGAATAGCCCGAGTCGGAGCAGCCGTTTTTATACAAAGGCTTATTTGCGCCATCTGATCCAAAGCAAAGAATTATTGGGTGCCCAGATCGCCAGTATTCATAATCTTAGCTTTTATCTCTGGTTGGTAGGCCAGGCCAGGCAACATATTTTGGAAGGAACGTTCCCTTCCTGGAAAAAAGATATGGTGGAGCGGGTGCAGCGGAGACTTTGAAAGAATTAGGATTAAGAATAGGAAAAGCATCAAAGCGCCAATTTTGTTCGTTAGATATCCGAGCAGTATCCAAACTATGATTAAAAAAATAGATAAATACATTATAAAAAAATACCTGTCTACTTTCTTCTTTACGATGCTCATCTTTTCGATGATCTCGGTGATTATTGATTTTAGTAATAATATTGAAGATTTTATTGAAGAAGATGTCACGATCTATCAGATTGTTTTTGAATATTATCTCAATTGGATGTTGTGGATCAACGGTCTGTTGATTCCGCTTTATGCGCTGATCGCAGTTATCTTTTTTACATCGAGAATGGCCTATGATTCCGAGATCATTTCGATTTTTAATGCCGGGGTGAGTTTTAGACGTCTGATGGTACCTTACCTTATGGCTGGTGGTTTTATTACCATTTTACATCTTTTGGGGAATCACTATTTTATTCCTATTGGCAATAAAATCCATTATGATTTTCAACATCAATATATCTGGAAGCATAATGATAAAGGCAAAACCAGTGATGTACACCTCTTTATTGGCCCTGAAACAACCGCTTATATTAAGTATTATAGAAAACAAGATTCGACTGCCAGGGATGTTAAGATTGAACGGTATCAGGATCACAGCCTGGTCTATATTTTAAAAGCGCGACTTGCGGAATGGCAAGGGCCGCCAAATCACTGGAAGTTGAAAGATTATGAAATCAGAACCTTTGATGGCTTAAAGGAGACGATAGTCCTTGGTAAAAAAGAAGAGATGGATACCACCATAAATATTACTCCTGCTGATTTTGTCGAGTATATAAATCAACAGGAGATGCTGCCGACTTTTCAACTCATGGATTATATCGATACGCAGGAAAGGCGCGGAATCAATAATACCAAGCGCTATCGGGTAGAGCTCCATCGCCGGACCTCAGAACCATTTACCATATTGATTTTGACGATCATCGGAATGGCTATTGCCGCCCGAAAAGTGAGAGGAGGGATTGGACTGCACCTTGCGGTCGGTGTGGGCCTTGGCGCGAGCTATATTTTTCTTTCTAAGTTTTCAGCAACTTTTGCTACCAACGAAAGCCTTCCGCCCATCATAGGGGTTTGGTTTCCAAATATAGTTTTTGCTATCATCGCGATTTGGCTTGTCAGTAAAGCGCAGAAATAAAAATATCGGGACTAGTTCTTGTTATTCGTCCTAGCAGTTTTGGTAATTCATAGAAGCAATTTTTAAGCGTATAAAATACCAAATGTTATTTTCGTTGGACGAATTGGTATTATTGTATTTTCCACGACAGGTAGTCCAAATTACCCTCCTTTTTAATACTGTTTTACCATTTAAAACTGTTTAAGTCTTGTCGAACAAAGAGAAGAATTCTCATTAAACATAGCTATGTTAAGCCCTTTTGGAGTGTTAATATGTCATAAACGCGACTAAGTTTCAATTTTTATTGAAATTAAAATAATAATTAAAAACAGGTTGTTTTAAGTATAAATAACTGTTAACCAGTTATTTATTACTGTGTGTCGCTAAAAGAACCCTATATATACATGTTTATACATGAAGTTTTGTTTAAGTAAATTTGGTTTTTGTTAAACAAAAGCTTATTTTTGTTTAAACAAATTGACTGAAATTTATTTTAATCTGCAAAATCTTAAATTATGTCCACACTAGAATTTGATAACCGCCTCGATGAAATGTCTGTTAAGTTGAATGCTTTTGCATACAACCTGACTAAGAATGTGGAAGATGCCAAGGACTTATTTCAGGAAACCGCATTTCGCGCAATAACTAACAGAGAAAAATTTCGTACCGGCACCAATTTTAAAGCCTGGCTTTTTACGATAATGAAAAATATATTTATCAATAATTATCGTAAAAAAATGAAATCGAATACCATTATGGATTCGACTGATAATATGTTTTATATTAATTCCGGAGCTGCTATGATCAGCAATGGGGCAGAGTCCAATATCATGATGCAAGAGCTAAGCAAAATGGTAAGTGCGCTGGACGAAAGTGTTAAAATACCGTTCATGATGCATTATCAAGGATTCAAATATCAGGAGATTGCTGATGAGTTAGATTTGCCGCTGGGAACGATCAAGAGTAGAATCTTTTTTGCACGTAAAGAGTTGAAAGACTTAATAGGTGCGAGGTATAATGTTGCAGATCTCGAACTGCGCCTCAAAAGAAGTTAATTATTGCCGGTAAAATAGTGTTTTACGGGAGTATACAATTCTTTCCTATTATTGAATAAATAAAAGAACCGTGGTGTAGTATAATGCCACGGTTCTTTTTATTTTGGCCTATAATGTCAATAAATTCAAAAAAAGCTCATTTTTCAAAGAAACTCCTAAAATGGTTTGCCACCAATCATAGGCCTATGCCCTGGAAGGAAGTTAAAAATCCATACCATATCTGGTTGTCAGAGATTATTCTCCAGCAGACTCGGGTAGCGCAAGGACTTCCCTATTACGAACATTTTGTGGAAAAGTATCCTACGGTTTTCGAATTGGCTAATGCACGGGAAGATGAGGTGATGAAATCCTGGGAAGGCCTTGGATATTACTCCCGGGCAAGAAATCTACATGCTACCGCCAAGCAGATTGCATTTGAAAAAGGAGGGGAGTTTCCAAATACTTATGAGGAGATCAAGGCCTTAAAGGGAATCGGGCCTTATACCGCTGCTGCAATTGCGTCTTTTGCTTTTGACCTTCCCTATGCCGTGCTTGATGGCAATGTATACCGCGTGTTTTCAAGGTGTTTTGGAATTAAGACACCAATTGATGCTACAGCCGGCAAAAAGGAGTTTACTTTGCTTGCCGATGATTTGCTCAATAAAAAATATCCTGCCGATTATAATCAGGCGCTGATGGATTTTGGCGCTACCCATTGTACACCGAAAAAACCTAAATGCGAAAGCTGTCCATTCCAGAAAGACTGTTCCGCATATCAGTCAAATCGCATTTCTGAGTATCCGGTCAAGTCCAAAAAAATCACTATCCGGCATCGTTATTTTAACTATCTGGTAATCCGTTCTGCGAATGATTTGATTTTAAATAAGCGGACTAGTAAAGATATCTGGACTAACCTGTATGAGTTTCCGATGATAGAGACTGATGTATTATTGGAAAAAGAGGAAATAGAGCAGCAAGCTTCGGAGGCAGGTTTACTACCTGATTCCGCGAAATTCGTTAAATCGTCAAAACCATTGAAACAGACACTCACCCATCAAAGGATCAATGCGAGATTCTGGGAGTATAAAGTCGATCCTTCCGGGTTTTATAAAAAAAGTGCTTTCATTTTTGTGCAAGAGGATAAGCTTACTAAATTTGCATTCCCAAAAATAATAGATTGGTATTTAAAGGATAAATCGTTATATTTAGAGCTATTTTAAAACTTTTTCCAGGTTACTCATTTATAATGAGAAAGTACCGGAAGAATTTTTTTAAATTATTTTTATGGAATTTTCGACCTTTTGGAGTCTATATAAGTGAACGCTTCTCCGAATTTGCTGGAAAACGTTTGAAATAAAGAAAATTCTATTCATTCTAAACAAGTTAAAAATGATTAACAAAGTAATTTTAATTGGGTTTCTAGGAAAAGATCCGGAGGTACGTAGATTGGAAAATGGCGCAGTTGTCGCAAAGTTTACGTTAGCTACTAATGAAAGCTATAAAGATAAAGCCGGAGAGTGGCAAACACAAACCGAGTGGCATGATGTAGTCGTATGGCGAAATCTGGCGGAACGGGCAGAACGGGATCTCAAAAAAGGCAAACTAGTCTATGTTGAAGGCAAACTGACGCATCGCAAATATCAGGATAAAGATGGTGTTGATCGCTATATCACTGAAGTTGCAGGAAATACCTTCCGCTTATTAGAGAAACGGGAAGGAGGAAGCGATTATGCGAGTAATAATATGCCTGCCCAGGAACCGTCGATGGTAAAGAGTCCGGAAGCACCATCTACTTCTGCATCGGCAGATGCTGCCGGTGACGACCTGCCTTTTTAATGGCACTGACTAAATAGTTTTCAGGACGAGTGTAACCCTTTTAGGTTGCACCCGTTCCAAAGCTTAATCTTCTCTAAATAACTTCCAATAAATTGGATCCAGAACCTTATCTTAATTTTTCGGTTGATTTCCTTCAATTCATTCCTTTGGAAATTCCTCCTTTTGGCTTGTCATTAGGTATTTTATTCGTCATGGTTTTATTGTTTTGCTCTGCGTTGATCTCCAGCTCAGAAGTTGCTTTTTTTAGCCTGACCGTAAATGACCTTGAAAAAATAACCCAGGAGAACTCCAGAGCCACCTCAGAGATATTACAACTCAAAGATCAGCCCCGTTTCTTGTTGGCTACTATCCTTATTAGCAATAATTTTATCAATATCGCAATTGTTGTGATCTCCGATTATCTTCTTCGCTATATCTTACCAGAATCAAAATGCGATGAATGGATGACCTATATGCCGGTTTTTATCTCTGATTTTATTTCAGGAGGAACGCTGCATTTTATAATTAGCATAGTCGGGGTTACTTTTTTATTAGTACTATTTGGAGAGGTCGCACCTAAAATTTATGCTAAGATCAATAATGTTAGTTTAGCTAAATTTATGTCAGGGAAGCTTTTATTCCTGAACAGATTTTTCAGGCCAGTCAGCGCCGTATTAATAAGAGGCACTAATGTCATTGAAAGGCGGCTCCGTTCAAAAAATGGCAATGGCAACCGGACAAGCCGGGAAGATATTGACCAGGCAATAGAACTTACGGTGGGAGATGATAAACATGGAGCACAAGAAATGGACATCCTCAAAGGGATTGTAAAATTTGGAGATGTATCCGTCAAACAGATTATGCGATCAAGAGTCGATGTGGTGTCCATAGATTTTCGGGTCAACTATCACGAACTTTTACAGGAGGTAAGAGAAGCTGGGTATTCCAGAATCCCCATCCATGATGAAGATTTTGATAATATTACCGGAATTCTTTATGTAAAAGATTTATTGGAACACTTGGATGAGGATATGAATTATGAGTGGCAAGAGTTGATCGAAACGAATATAATGTATGTTCCGGAAGCTAAAAAAATTGATGACCTGCTAAGAGAATTTCAGAAAAACCGAATTCATATGGCTATAGTCGTGGATGAATTTGGGGGGAGCTCAGGAATAGTGACCCTGGAGGATATTATGGAGGAAGTCATTGGAGAGATCAAAGATGAATTTGACCAGGATGAAGAATTGAATTATAAAAAACTAGACGATCATAATTATATCTTTGAAGGAAAGACACTTTTAAACGATGTTTGTCGGGTCATCGGAGTAGATACGAATACCTTTGATCGAATAAAAGGAGATTCCGATTCTTTAGCCGGGATTATTTTAGAAATCGTGGGCCAAATCCCTAAGAGAGAACAAGAGTTTAAATACAATGATTATCGTTTTAAAATCGTTTCTGTTGATGAGCGGCGGATCAAAGAAATCCAGATTATCTTACCGGGGGGCTAGACAGGAGTGAGGGGTAACCCAATCTACTAATTAATCCAATCTACTATTCAACCATAAATTAATGCATAAATACCTGGCTATTTTAATTATAGTGATTTTGCTTTTACAAAGTTGTGAAGAAGTGATTTACACGCCCAAGCCCCGAGCCTTTCCGAGGGTGGCTTATCCCGAGAAAATCTATCAGCCCTTTGATGAAGACTATTGCAAGTTTACTTTTCAATATCCGCAATACGCTTTAATTGAGCAAGACACTTTGTTTTTTGACAAAAAACCAATTGACCCCTGCTGGTTTGATATTGTCATACCTGCCTTTGACGCCAGGATTCATTGCAGTTACTTCCCGATCGACAAAATAAATACCTTTGACAAACTCAATGGTGACGCATTCGACTTAGCCAATAAGCATAACCTGAAAGCTAATTATATTGATGATTTGACGATCAAAAAGCCGAACGGGGTAAGTGGTATTGCCTTTAATCTGGAAGGAGCGGTCGCTTCGCCTTTTCAGTTTTATCTCACCGATTCGACGAGTCACTTCTTGCGCGGTGCCTTGTATTTCAATACCCAATCCCGTCCCGATTCTTTAGCTCCCGTCAAGAATTTTGTAAAGACGGACATCATGCACCTGATTAATACTTTTGAGTGGAGAGATTGAGATCAAAGGTCAGTTTGTCAAAGGTCAAAGGTCAGGGGCGCTGACCTTTGACCCCTTGCATTACCTGATCACCTTTTTAGAAATCACTCCTCCATTCGCATCTTTCAAAACAATGTAATAAATGCCGACGGTATACTTACTAAAATTAACAGCTGCCTCATGATTCCCAGCAGCTTTCTCCGCCCTTTCGATAGTCTCTATCAAATTTCCTGTTTTATCATGTAGCTCTATAGAGATCATTCCGGGTGTTTTCAATTCATATTCAATCCGGCTTATACCCTGTGAGGGGTTTGGATAGACCTTCACCTTAGCAATCGAAGAGTTAGACTTACCAGGACGCTTTTCAGCTTTTATAGCTTCGTTTGGATCGAGCAATAAGAAATGAGCATACTTCCTGTTTTCTCGCTTTTCCAGGTGGCCGCTTTTGTCTTTGCCTTCCATTTTACCATGACCTTCCGCACCTTTTCCACCTTTCCTACCTTTTTCACCTTTTCCGCCTTTCATTTCTTCCCTCATTTCATCTTTCAGAGCTTTGATCTGAAGCGCTACTTCTGCTAATAGCGGCTCGATGTCTGCCTTGTACTTCTCCGTAAGTGCGATGAGCTTGATGTGCTGAGGGTTGTTTTCTCTCTCTACTTTTCGCTTATCCATTTCTTCGCGACTGGGACG
>JBLHJZ010000177.1:0-8329 GCA_047619515.1 Saprospiraceae bacterium
CTAATATTAATTCACTTACCAACTACATAATACTGCTCCACAATCTGATCACAAGCTACATCAAGCATCTGATAGACTTCTTCGAAGCCATTGGTGTCATAATATGGATCGGGGACATTCTGATTGTAACCGGGTTTGACCAGATTCATAATCAGCTCTACTTTCTGCCGCTCTTCTTCAGATCGGGCATAGGTTTTTATATTTCTGTAATTGGAAGAATCCATGGCGAAGAGGATATCGAATTCTTGGAGGTCACGAGGCCTGAGTTGCCTTGCTTTTTGGCCTGAAATATTGATACCATATTTTATAGCAACAGCTATTGAGCGTTCGTCGGGTTTTTCACCAATATGCCAGTCGCCTGTTCCTGCGGAATCTACTTGCCAGTCAAGGTTGTTTTCTTTGATCTTTTTCTTCAGTATTCCTTCTGCCAGGGGAGAACGACAAATGTTTCCTAAACAAATCATTAGGATTTTCATATTATATTCTTTCAGCTTCGGAGTTAAAATGTTACAAATAGTACAATAACATAGGAATTAACCTAAAACAATTCAACGGCAAGTTTATTAAAAAGTTTTATTTATTTCTATCAAATTTGAAAGAAGTATCAGGCGGAGGTTAATTCAAAACCAGATAAAATATGTTAAATTTTACATATCTAAAATATTATTATTAAAAAAGCTTGTCTCCTTGATTTTAATATTATACATTTGGTGCATATGATAATAACAGAGTCATAACAAGTTATATCAGTATCAGGCGCTTTTTTTGAACATACAGCAGATATATTTTTAGTTAGCATTCTAATTCCAGCCGGACACATGACACACTATCAAAACACTCACGGAGTATTCCGTACAGAGAGAGACCCTCTTATTGAACAAGTCTTTAGTATTTTGGATTCCAGAATACAATTCATAGACTTTCAGGTTCAACGTTATTTCCAATCTTGTACTTCCGATATTTGTGAAGCACCAAAGAATGAGTTTACTTATTCTGGTCCTTCGAGTTCCAGTATACTGGTAAATAATCTCGACCAGTTATTGAACTTCACCGAAGAACTTCAAAATGATCTCAAACTTTTGCAAACCCTAAAAGCTTGGCTCAAAGATGAAACGGTGCATGATATTCTGGACTTATTGACCAATAATAAGTACCTGCAATATTCGGAAGAAAAGCTGGACTATTTCCTTAAGAAAAAAGCATTAGCTTATTTCACTATGGCCATGGAACGGGCTTAGTGCATCGTAAAGTAAATATCGATGAATTTATAATACGACTTCTTTGAAGTCATTAGCCTTTATTCGGTACTTCGACTTTCCCTCAACGTTGTTCGGGACAGGACTCAGCCCAAGCGTTCGTAGCCGCCCTAAGGCACAAAAACTTTTGGCATAAAGTCTATTGGGTAAGCACACTCGACTTCAAAGAAGTCCTATTGTGTTAGCCCGGGTTCATAAACCTATGGCGACTTCAAAGAAGTCGTATTATTAGCTACTATCTATACCGCTCAAATTTACCTGCCGCCACAGAACGCGTCCGTAGGGGCCGCCACAGAACGTGACTGGCGGGTTTACCGGCTATTTAAAAACGGTATTTATTTATATCCTGCTCATAGATATTATCCTGTTATAATCTGTTGGCTTGATTCTTGTTTTTTTTTGTATTCAAATACCCTCCCACCTTTTATTTATTACAAATTCCGAAAATTAAATACTTCTATGAGAAAGCTATCATTTATGCTCTTCTGCACCTGCGTTTTATTCTTTCATGCTTGTAAAAATTACGAAGATTTCAGGGAGATTGATTCGGTCAATTACGAACCAACGTTTGCAGTTCCATTGGTCAACTCCTCTTTATCTCTGGATGATGTTTGGGAAAGTGTTGAAGACGATATCTCTTATTTATATATAGCCCCTGATGGCTCGATGAGCATCAATTACTCACAAGATCAAATCCAAATAGGAGTGGCTGAAATTATTCAGGACATAGCGGATTTTCCGATTGTGTTGATTGATAGTGCTATGAGTGTACCGGTACTAATGCCTGATAATGTAGTAGTTACAAAAACACACTTGAAAAATGGAACGATTTCATTCGACATTCAGTCCATGCATACGGAAGATATTGACTTGACTATCTTTTTTCCGGATCTGACTCAAAATGGTGTACCATTTGAAATGTCGACGCCCATCCTTTACCAGGGAAGCTCTCCTTCTTTCGCCAGTATCGCTCCTACATCATTAGAAAATTTTGATCTGTCCATACCGGACGGCAATCTGGAGATTCGATATGAAGCGTATAACACCTCTGGGAACAGAGTATTACTGGATCTGATTTCGGGGGAAGCAAAGGATTTCGAATATAGCCATATAGAAGGTATTTGGTCTAACGAAAGTTTTACCTTGGCTATAGACACCATCAATATTGACATAGCCGAGAATTGGGTCGATGGACAAATCAGTTTTGAAGATCCGAAATTAACGATTAACCTCAGCAATTCAATCGGCGTACCGATATCGATAAAAACACAAAATATGATTGCCTATACTGCAGACGGAAATGCTATTCCTGTAACTTCCGTTTTTGACGATGGTTATATGGTGAACTATCCTGCATTGACAGAAATAGGACAGGAGAAAACAGATCAGATAATATTGGATAAAAACAACTCTAATATCGTCAGCGTATTTAATGCGCTTCCCGAATACATTACTTATGAAGTCATCGCTATTTTGAATCCCGAGAACAGTTCGGGTATAGGTTTTGTCTCCGACAATAGTACCGTCAAAGGTAATATAGAGGTTGAAATACCAATCTACGGAACTGCTTCAGGTTTTACATTAGAGACAAATACTGACTTTGACATGGAAGATTTTGAAGATATGGCTTACGGAACATTCAAACTGATCACCATCAACGAAATCCCGCTTGACCTCAATATGCAATTATATTTTATGGATGAAAGTGATAATATTATTGATTCTTTGTTTGAGTATCAACAGATCATTCTGGCATCTCCTGGAATCGGGATTAATAATATGTTGTTAAATCCCTCAGAAGAAACCAATATCATTGATATTTCATCGGAGCGACTGGATATGATTCGGCTGACTAATAGTATCAAAACCAAAGCAGCATTCTCTACGGCCAACGGAGGAACTGTCCCTGTGAGGATACTTTCTACTCAAAAAGTAGCCGTAAAATTGGGTGCTATAATCAGTGTCCAATAAAATTTGAGCCGTGACCTATCTGCAACTTTTAGCCCTTGGCTTTGGCTTCCCTTTATCGCGTCCTAAAACGCATCTGAGGGAAGCCAAAGCAATAGCTTGAATCAAGTTATTTTTTCTTTTGGAGTATATGAGGACAATATCAGTAAGCCGATAAAAGTCAACAGTCCATTGACAATTAATAATTCAAAGCTAAATTTATAGCCGAAGAATAAAGTCTCCGAGTACCTATTGATAAAAAAGCTAAGTACCGGGGATAATATACATACGATAGGGACATATTTGTCTATTACCGGGCGGGTCGTTAGGAATCCAAAGGCATATAAACCTAATAAAGGACCATAGGTATAGGAGGCAATTTCAAATATCAATTGTATTACCGATCTATCTGCATACCCATAAAAAGCCATAATCATTAAAAACAGCAAAAAGGAAAAAGCGAGATGTACAAAGAATCGCTTTTTCTTTTGTACCTGTTCATCCTCCTGTTTTTTTTCAAAACCAAGAAAATCTACACAAAACGAAGTGGTCAATGAAGTCAATGCCGAATCCGCACTGGAATAAGCCGCTGCGATAAGACCTAAAACAAAAATAACCTGGATCGCAGGACTCAAGTGATAAAAAGCGATGGTAGGATAAAGCAAATCTGTTGCTTCTTTCATTTCTCCATTTACCATACGGGTAGGGATTTCTATTCCTACTTCTCCAATAAATATAAAAAGTAAAGCACCCAAGGTCAAAAACAAAAGATTGGCAAAAACCAGTGCAATGCTAAACCACAGCATATTCTTTTGGGCTTCTCCTATATTTTTACAGCTCAGATTTTTCTGCATCATATCCTGATCCAATCCGGTCATTGCAATAGCAATAGCAGCGCCACCAAAAAAGTATTTAAAGAAGTTTATCTTTTCCGTCCAACCTTCTTTAAAGAAAAATACCTGGGAATACTTACTATTTTTCACCGCTTCAAATACCCCGACGAAATCCAGGTTCAATTTTTGACTGATCGCAATCACGGTAAAAACAACAGCCAATAACATGCAAAAAGTTTGCAAAGTATCCGTCCAGACAATTGTCTTTATCCCGCCCCTGAAGGTATAAACCCAGATCAAAACAATAGTGACCAATACTGTCGCCCAAAAGGGAATACCATAAATCCCCATTACAAATTCCTGGAGGACTAGAGCTACCAGGAAAAGGCGGGCTGATGCGCCGAATGTTCTCGACAAAAGGAAAAACCCGGCTCCCGTTTTATAAGAATAGAGTCCCAGTCTTTGTTCAAGATAAGTATAAATAGAAGTAAGCTGGAGCCGATAATAAATAGGCATCAGGACCGTAGCTATTACAAAATAGCCCACTAAATAGCCTAATACCATTTGCATATAAGAAAACTGACTTCCTGCTACCCAGCCTGGTACGGAGATAAAAGTCACTCCGGAGAGCGAAGCACCAATCATTCCAAAGGCGACAATATACCAAGGAGATTTTCGTCCTGCTAAAAAGAAATTTTCATTTCCGGAATCCTTTCCGGTAAGGAAAGAAATCCCTACGAGGAGCAAAAAGTAGAAAATGATAACACCAAGTATAATCCCAGAGTTTAAAGACTCATTCATTTATAAGACATTTTTATACCTATCGTTTATTCTATACTGACCCAAAGTTGATAAAGATTCCAAATGACTCCTTCCGATTCATCGGTACCCCTTTAGCGTCAGTATAACTCCAATCATCTGTATTAGCCCCAAATGTAATATTTAATCCTGAATTTTCCCTCCATAAGCTAAATCTCCGGCATCCCCGAGTCCGGGAACAATAAACGAACGAGCAGTCAACTCATCATCCTGTGCTCCTATCCATAATTTTACTTTAGGGTGAAGCCGGCGAATATAATTGAGCCCGTGGGTCGAAGCAATAGCGGTGACTACATGTACCTGAGCTGGTGTCCCCTGCTCAAAAAGCGCTTTTAATGCCACATCAATGGAGGCTCCCGTCGCTAACATAGGGTCGGACAAAATAAAAATGGAACCTTCCAGATCAGGACAAGATACATATTCCACCTTTATTTCAAAAGTGCCATCCTTGTGATGCTTTCGAAAAGCAGAGATAAAAGCATTATCCGCATCATCAAAAAAGTTTAACAATCCCTGGTGAAATGGCAGACCCGCACGAAGAATGGTACCCAGTACAATCCTTGTATCTGGTAGCCATACCTTTGCTATCCCCATTGGCGTTTCAACGTCTTGCTCCTTATAATCAAGTTGCTTGCTGATTTCATAGGCCATGACCTCTCCCAGGCGCTCCAGATTTTTCCGAAATCGCATCCGGTCTTTTTGAATATTCACATCTCTTAGCTCCGCTAAAAACCGGTTGGCTATTGTGTTTTGTTCGTTTAATATAAATGGCATCTCTATACATTTTGTTTAGCTGGTCAAAATAAGAAAAATTATTTAACTTTAGCTAGTGAAATATAATATGTAATGTAACTGAAATATCTCTTTTGGGGTATATAACTTTAGAACTGTCCAACATATTAAACCTTTATGATGGTTTTTTATTAAAAAAACGGATTACTTTAGTTTTGATTATGAAGTTAATACAAACATAAAGTAGCTTTTTCCCATTAACTAATGGTTTTTTGTAAATTTAAATCTAAATTAGCAGTTAAAGCAATATAACTAAACTTTTACGGCAAGTAACTATTCCTCATAATAATCTACTTGTTTTTTATTCTTCTAAAATCCATTTTATCATGGCAAATAATGAAAACAGCAACGGCTCTCCCGGAATGAATCTTGGTGAAATTGGGATGATCCGTAATATCTTAATGGGTGAACAAATAGGTGAATTTGAGCAGAAATTCAACCAACTCCAGGAAGAGCTTCAAAAGATGGAGGAGCAATTGAGCTCAAAAATAAGCGCCCTGGACAGTTCCATCCAAAATTCTTTTTCAAATATGGAGAAAGAGACAAACCTTAAATTTGAAGATATTGAAAAGCAAATTATTGCCACTATTTCAAAATTGAATACCCGGATCGATAAAGTAAGCAAAGACGATAAAGTCCGACTTGGAAAAATGCTCGAGAAAGTGAGCAAACAATTGATAGGAGAATAATTTCTACTTCAATCTTTATGAATACCATCAGCAAAGATCAAAAAGAAAAACTACTCCTGCAGCAGCTCCAGGAAATCTTATTAACAGGAGATCGGGCAAATATCCAACAACTGCAGGATACTTTAGATAGTTATGACTTACTTTCTGAAAAGGTATCGCCTATTATTCAGGAGCATCTGCTCACGTTTCGAAATAATTTTCCGCAGCAATTTCGGGAAATAGTAAATGGCCTTATCGAAACCCGGGCCAAAAAAGTAGAGCAGGAAATATTTTTAATCAATGCCTTAATTAATGATAAAGACCTCCTTTCAAATAAAATCTCTCCGATCGTTCAGGATCATATAGACCACCTGATACAACATTTTCCTAAAGAATTTAAAACAGTGGTGGACAAGCAAATAGAAAAAAAACTGAGAGATTCGCAGGAAGAAATTCTAAATGTTATCACTCCGGTACTCGGCAAACTAATCAGAAAATCGATTACCCATCAGTTTCAGGTACTCAAAGAAAATATTGATAAAAAGATAAAAGCTACCTTTTCCAAACAGGGCTTGTTCGGTAAAATATTTGGCTTCAAAAGTAAAGATGCGGAAGAGATATTGAGTGAAATCGACCAGACAATCATCGAAGAAGTATATGTCATCCAAAGAGATTCAGGATTGTTGATGGGAAGTGCTTCCCTCGAAACTACCATGGATCAGGATATGATTGCTGGAATGTTTACCGCTATTAAAGCTTTTGTAGAAGATGCATTTAAGAGAGAAAAAGAGGAACTGGAAATGATTGAATATGGTAATTATAAAATTTTCATTCAAAATTTTTACGCTTTTTATGTAGCCGTTGCTATAAGTGGTTCTATTTCTGCCCTCGAAAAAGATGAAATATCCACTAAATTGTATGACTTTGCAGAACTAGAGTTGAAATCGATTCCTAAAGATATTGATGACACCCTAAACTATCGTATTTCAGGGAAGCTTAGAGAATATTTCTTTGATCCGAAACATGAATTAAAAGACACACAACCTGATGATTAGTAAAAAAATAATACTCACTGGAAGTTTTGGCGTCGGTAAAACCTCCCTTTTCAACAAGTTTATTTATAATAAATTTGATGATAAATACCTGACTACCATTGGGGTAAAAGTAAACAAGAAATCTATTGAAATAGAAGGGGAAGAAGTATCTCTTTTGCTTTGGGATATTGCAGGAGAAGTTTCTCAGGATAAAATCCCTAACTCCTATTTTCTCGGATCGAGTGGAATTATCTATGTTTTTGACCTGACACGGCCTTCTACCTACAGAAACATAGCCAGCGACATTGAACATCTCCAAACAATGGCTAATGACGCTATCATCAAAATCGTCGGAAATAAGTCCGACCTGGTGACCCCCGATCAGATTGCAGAAATAAAAGGCATGATTCAGACACCTTGGGATATCATTACGAGTGCTAAGACCGGTGAAAATGTCGACGATCTTTTTTACAATCTGGGGAAAGCATTTGTGGGATAATGCAGGAATTGTCCAAAACCCAACTTCGACATCGTTCCAAATTCAGTCAGTTGATCTTCCTCAATGATCGGGCACCTATCGTTTCGAGTTGTGATTCTATTTTCAATACCTAGCCTTACAAAAATACCCCGGTTACCGATTGGTTCCCTTTTATAGAAAGTATCTACCTTACTCTCTGGCCAATAATCAACGGTGAATCCATTATTTCATTTAATAAAATCCAAACACCGATTAGGGAGCGCCCCGGTTTTTATGACTTTACTTTTTCAAAACAAATTATTTACCATAAGGAACTGATACTTTGGTCTATCTATGACTATACCGACCTCTATGAAGATTTACAACAATTTCAATAACGTAAAAATGGGCTGGAAATACATCGGGAAACACTAGAAAGGAGACCTAAGGCTATCAATCAAACTGATGACATCAAGATTCATTATTGAAAGCCTCGACCACCTACAGCTTACTTATTTCAATA
>JBLHJZ010000178.1:0-8319 GCA_047619515.1 Saprospiraceae bacterium
TTGATCAATTGCGGATTACCTGCATCAACTGTTGGCAAGGTAGTGTTCTGGAAAACTTCGATCGTTTCAGAGCCGGTACAACCGTTTTGATTATCTGTAGCTATCAGGGTGTAAAAGCCGGGTGTATTGATTCCGTTAATTGCAGACCCATTACCAATCGAAACATTACCGTTAAACCATTCCAAACTCGCACCAGGAACCGAAGCGTTTCCGATAATTGCCACCTCCGGATTATTACAATCAATACTTAAAGGGGTTTCAATGACTGCATCCGGACCTATGTTATTATTTATAATGATAACCGTATCGGGAGAAGAGACACAATCGTTATCCGTATTGGTGATGATGAGGATATACTCACCTGGCAAATTAATTAGCGGATTGATATCATTCATATTTGCCAGTGTGATTGATGGCCCATCCCAAAGCACTTGAAATCCAGTACCGGTATTACCTCCGGCAACTAATGCGATTTCCGTTTCAATGCAAGTCAATTCGTCATCATTACCTGCAAAAGAATTTGGAATATCACCATTTGCAGTGACCTGAACCTGATCGGTAGCAATACAGCCGGTTTGGGTATTTGTTATCGTTAAAGTATACAAACCAGATTGATTAACCGTCGGGGTGAGCGTATTTTCATTACCATCAATCACTACCCCGCCAGACCATTCGATATCAAAACCGGGTGGAGTAGAGGAACCACTTGCATTTAAGCTTAAGGTAGGCGTTCCACAATTAAGTTCTATAGTAGCTCCAGCGATAGCTATCGGTAATTCATTTATTATCACGCTGACCATTTCACTATCATCAGGACAAGCACTACCACTTGGAGATATCGTATATTCAAAGGTATAGATTCCGCTATTTTGGCCAGTCATATTAAAGGAACCGATGGCCGGATCAAAAGCGCCACTTTGAGAAGGCGACCCTGAAGTTTCCGTCCATACGCCATTTGGTTCTTCACCGGTCAAAAGATCATTCAAAGGCACTATTTGTACTTCATCTGCACAGAAGTCCATTGGCAGAGTAGCCGTTCCTGCGAATACTTCACTTTCTACACTAAGGAACACATTGAAATCAGCAGGACAACCGGGAGGCGGAGTATTCGTTAATTCGAATTGAAGCTCATAACCTCCTGCATCAGCACTTATCGCATCGAAAAGCTGGCCATTCACCGAAGCCGGGCTACTACCTGCCGGAGTGGTAATGATGGTCCAGGTACCCATTTCTGAGGTATTCAAAACAGTGTTTAAGTCCAGTGTCCCATTATTACAAAGTGGATCAACCGCATTGAAAGAAACACTTGGGCAAGCACAATCAAGGATCGTCACAACGATAGGGTAGGAGACTTCCTGACAAGGAGCTACTGCGCTGTTAGTAGTATAAGTGAAGGTATAATTTCCTGCGGGTATGCCATTAAAATTTAAATTATCAAAAAGACCAAGTGCACCTGAATTATCGGTGTCATCCCAAACTCCGGTATTATCTCCAGAGATAATTAAGTCGTAGAGATTGGCAATTG
The DNA here is from genome assembly GCA_047619515.1 of Saprospiraceae bacterium. Lineage (GTDB taxonomy): Bacteria > Bacteroidota > Bacteroidia > Chitinophagales > Saprospiraceae > JAHDHW01. Next base: position 1,526 of record JBLHJZ010000178.1, read on the forward strand.
ATCCTCCTATATCTGTATTACATAAGGTTGGACCTGTTACCAATTCAGCTACTGGAGGAGTATTTTCAATAACAGAAATAGTAGTTTCTCCTGTACATCCCGATGCATCTGAAACGGTAACGCCAAAATCACCTGCCAGACCAACTTCCAGTGTTTGATCAGTAGAACCACCTGTCCACGAATAAGTCGCAAAGCCTGCTCCCGCATCTAAGATTGTTGTCTCACCAGTACAAAACGCTGGAAGACCTGAAACAACCGGATTCAGGGAAGTGCTTTCTGTTACATTTATAAAAGCAGTTCCTGCACAGCCATTCTGGTCGGTCACATCAACGATATAATTACCTGGCGTACTGACAACGATGGTCTGTGTCGTTTCATTATTAGACCACAAGTAAGAGCTATAACTTCCTGCATCTAAAGTAGTAGTACTACCCGTACAGAAAGTGGTAGATCCTGCAATAATAGGATCCGGGTTTTGAAAGGCAAAGACACTTACATTCGAAGTACCGCTACATCCGTCTGTATCCGTAACCAAAACGCTATAATTGCCATTTTGAGTGACCGTGATCGTCTGCGTTGTTTCATTATTAGACCAAAGGTATGTATCATATCCACTTCCTGCATCGAGGATGGTATTATCGCCATCACAGAAATTCAGATCACCAAGAATCACCGGAGTGAGGGAAGAATTTTCAATAACATCTAAACTGGTCTCACCGGTACATCCTTCGATACTTGTCACGGTTACACTATATAAATTACCATCGATCACCGTAATTGTCGATGTGGTTTCTCCGGTAGACCAAAAGTAGCTATCATATCCGGCACCCGCATCTAAAGTAGCCGTATTGCCTTCACAGAAAGAACTCGGCCCGGTAATCTGAGGGTCAGGATTTGGATTTACAGTTATATCAATTTGTGTTTCATCATTACAGCCATTTGTATCGGTTACGGTTACACTATAAGCCCCGGAAGTACTGACATCAATGGTTTGGGTGAGTTCATTATTCGACCATAGATAAGTATCATAACCTGAGCCTGCATCCAGGGTAGAAATCTCGCCTTCACATAGAATCTCCGTACCTAAAATAGTCACTGTAGGATTTTGATTGACTATTAATGAAAGCGTAGTTTCTCCGGTACAGCCTTGAGAATCTGAAACGGTTACCGTATAATCATTTGAAGTACTGACATCAATGGTTTGAGTGATTTCACTATTTGACCAAAGATAAGTTGCAAAGCCTGCGCCTGCATCAAGTGTACTTGTTTCACCAGCACAGATATTAGCATCGCCGATGATAACTGGTTCCAGTGATTGGCTTTCAGTGATAAAAGTCTGCGCTATTCCAGTACAGCCATTTGTATCCGTGACGGTAACGGAATAGTCACCTTCTATCGTAATCTGGGTCGTTTGGTTGAACGTTCCGTTTGACCATTCATACAGATCATAGCCACTACCGGCATCAATGATTGTTGAGTTGCCAACACAGAAGGTCGTCGAACCGGCGATCGTTGGTACAGGGTTTGGATTTTCAATAAGGACTACACTAGTTTCTCCGGTACAGCCATTTGCATCGGTGACTGTCAGGCCGATATTTCCACCAATATTGATGTCTACGACCTGTTGGTTTTCATTATTTGACCAATCATAGTCCAAGCCACTTGGGCCGCCGCTAAGTATCGTGGAAGATCCGGCACAGAAATCCAAATCACCAATAATCTGAGCAGTAGGCAATTGGTTTACCGTTGCAGTAAACTGATCAACGCCGGTACATCCATTTACATCCGTAACCGTTACCGCATAAGTCCCACTATTTGAAATATCCAAAGTGGATAAATTACTTGCATCTGACCAATTATATTGATCATAAATGCCTGCATCCAGGGTAACCGTTTCGCCGGCACAGAAAGATGGATCTCCGGTAATGGCCGGTAGAGGATTTGGGTTTTCCTGTACATCAACAGCAGCTTCATTGGTACAGCCATTCGAATCCGTAATCGTTACGGAATAAGGACCTCCGGAAGCAACCTGGATAGTTTGGTTTAAAGATGAATTTGACCAGAGATAATCGTCAAAGCCTGCTCCTGCATCCAGCGTCAAACTTGCTCCGGTACAAATCGGAGTATTACCACTAATGCTAAGTATTGGCAATTGATTTTCAATAACAGAGACTGTAGTTTCACCGGAGCAGCCATTTGCATCCGTTACTGTTACGCTATAATCATCGGGGCTGTTTACCGTAATACTTTGACCGCCGGAAGCATCCGACCATTCATATAAAACATAGCCTGCACCAGCATCGAGGGTAGTACTATTGCCTACACAATAGTCTAAGTCACCTGAAATATTTGGGTTTAAAGAATTACTTTCTATTACATCCAGAGAAGTTTCCCCGGTACAACCATTGGCATTCGTCACGGTGACACTAAATGTTCCTCCTGTAAAAACCTCGAGTGTTGAACCAGTAGATAAATCTGACCATAAGTATGTGGTATAAGTACCCGCATCTAATATAGTTGAAAATCCGGTACAAAAAGAGGTAGATCCGGCAATGGTCGGATTTGGATTTGGGTTAGCGGTAATATTGATTTCATCTTCTCCTGTACAACCGCTTGCATCCGTTACCGTTACACTGTAAGTTCCACTAGTTGCCACGTCAATCGTTTGTCCACCAGAACTAGTTGACCATTCATAAATATCATATCCGGCACCGGCATCCAGCGTGGAGGACGAACCTTCACAAAAAGCTGTTGTACCCATTATCTCCGGAACAAGATTGGCATTAACGGTGACATCTACCTGGTTTTCTGCGGTACAACCATTTGCATCTGTAACAGTCACAACATATGTTCCTGCGGTAGAAACCGTAATCGTTTGATTACCGGTATTATTAGACCATTCATAGATGGAATACCCGGCACCTGCATCCAGAATACTACTAGCTCCATCACAAAACGCCAAAAGTCCGGTAATGGCTGGAGGGGCTAAACTATTTTCGGTAACGGTAAACTGGTCTTCTCCAGTACATCCGTTAACATCGGTGACCGTCACGGAGTAGGTGTCACCAGTAGAAATATTAATAGTCTGTGTATTGGAAGTTTCAGACCATTCATATTGAACATATCCGCTCCCTGCATCCAAAGAAACACTGGCTCCCTCACAAAAGGCATCATCACCGGTAATGGTCGGGGTCGGATTTTGGTTTTCTATTACATTAAATTGTGCTACTCCCGTACAGCCATTTCCATCGGTCACGGTCACGAAATAAGTAGCGGATGCACCGACTGAAATAGTCTGTGTATTGGAAGTTTCCGACCATTCATATTGAACATATCCGCTCCCTGCATCAAGACTTGCGGATGTTCCCTCACAGAAAGCATTATCCCCGGTGATTTCCGGAATAGGTGGAGCATTAATGATGACTTCAGTACTTTCCATGTTGGATATACAACCATCTACATTTATTTCCAACATATAAGTACCTGGTTCGGTAGCATTAATTGGATTCTGATCCATTGAAGCATAACTATTGGGTCCCGTCCAGCTATAAGTGATAACAGAGCCTGGTGATTGGGTACTTCCAAATAGTATTATAGGATCATTAGCGCAATATGGGCCGGTATTTCCTGCAATGGCAACCGGTGACGCACTGAATTCCACTAAAGTGGTAACGGGCAGTGAAGGACAACCATCAATCGTGACGGTCAATTCATATATTCCTTCATCAACAACATCAACAGGGTTTTGGAGAAAAGAAATATAATTATTTGGTCCTGACCACTGATAGTCAATTACATTTCCGTTAGATTGAGTATCCCCAAATAAAATTATAGTCTGCCCTTCACATAAAGGACCATTATTACCAGCGATGGCTAATGGTGTTGCGGTCACTACAACCTCAGTTAAGGCAGGTTCAGAAGAACAACCATCGAGAATCGTCTCAAAAATATAGGTGCCTGGCTCAGTAGCATCTATTGGACTCTGTTGGTCTGAGAAATATCCACCTGGACCAGTCCAAGCGAATGTTGGAAAACCGGAAGTAGTAGTATTTCCAAATAACTCTATGGTTTGTCCTTCGCAATAAGGACCATTATTGAATGCGAATGCATCTGGAGATTCGAGAATCTCAATATCGGCGGTAGCGCTGGATTCACATCCGAAACTATTCGTGTAAGAATAGGTAACCTGAGTGAAACCGATAGGTGTCAAAAGAGGGAAAATCAACCCATCCTGAGTAATAAAGTTACCCGTCCAGGTTCCCCCGGCAGGTGTTGCAGTCAATTGAACGACAGACTCACTGTTGCAAATTGGCGCCTGATAATTTATATCAACGACAGGATTAGGGTTTACGGTCACGTTTGTAGACATGTCAGAACTACAGCCATTTCCATCAGAAATGGTTACTGTATATGAACCTGCCCCATTTGCCTGAATAGTTTGACCAATCTGACTACCAAAAGGTGTTGTCCAGTTATAGGAATAAACTCCGTCGCCCCCAGATCCGGTAGCGGTCAGCTCAACAAATCCATCATTTTCACAAAACTCCGCAGGGCTCGGTAAGATAGAAACCAAGGGGCTGTCATTGACCGTGATAAATATGGAAGTATTAGTAGGACAACCAAGAGGGGTGTCATAAGTTACTTCATGAGATCCGGCACCTAATAAGGATGGATCGAAAATACCTCCCGGTGCTGCTCCTCCCCAAGTGCCCCCAGATGGACTGGCAGTGAGCGTTACGGAAGAATTTTCGCCACAAAATGGCCCCGCCGGGTCAATAGCGGTAGCATTACAGGAGCCTTCCAAAATTTCAACAATAGCAGTACAAGTGGAGGTTTCATTGCCGGATGTAGCAGTAATAGTCACGGTATTAAAACCCAGATCATTGCAGCCAAAAGAAGAAATATCAATAGTAACGTCTACTGAACTACAGCCAGAGGAAATTGCCTCAGCAACGTCTATGGCTGTAATGTTCACTTCGCAATTAGCATCTAAAGATCTTGTAATGTTAATACACTCTAAAGTAAAAGCTCCAGCAAGAGAAGTAAAAGCAAAACATCTGAAATCCAGCCAGTGTACCCCGTCATTTGCTCCAAAGGGACCATCATAACTGCTATCGTTTACATTGAATCGGCCTAACTGTTCGAAATTCACATTGTCACCACTATTATATCCGACTGTTGCGGCAGATCCTCCAAAAGGCCCTCCTCCGGAAGCTTGCCCTGTAGTCCATTCCATATCACCATATCGAAACTGGATGTTATTGCCGATTCCGATAATAGGGGCAGTACCATCACTTATTATGCATTGAAAAGTATTAATCGGATTACATTGCTGGTTGTACCAGCCTACCTCTTCCCAGCTTACAATCATATAATTGGGAAAAATCTCATACCATGCCTGACCACAGGCAGTATTTCGGGTATCCACATCAGCCCAAAACGGCGCGACCATAGGAGTTCCAAAGGGAAATCCATCCGGGCTATATTGAGCTACAGCAGAACCAAAAGAAATATTACCATTTGTGTTTATATAACAATCTGTGTAGGGAGAGCCACAAAAACTAAATTCAAATCCAAGATCGGGAATATATAAAGAACCATCGTCATTTCTTGGAACCGCTGTATAAGTGGCTGGGTCAACCGGGATATAAGCGTCGAAACACTGTTCAGCTAAAAGACTGAGTTGACCTTGAGGAGGAGAAGGAGTAATATTTTCTTTATTAGCAAACCCAAGTTCAATCAATTGATTCAAATCAAGTCCAATAAGAGCAGATTTCTGTATAGTTGCCTGTCCCTCAGTATTTTGCGATTTGGCTTGCTGAGAGTCGATGATCTGACAATATAGAAACACAGGAAAAAGAACAAACAAGAGGAGTATATTTCTTCTCATCACTATAATTTTTTTGGTTAAATAAAGAATCGCTATGGCGGGAATCTGTAATTGTTGAAAAAGTCCAATCGCTAGAACATATATTTTTCAACAAATTAGAATGCAATATATCGTTATTTTTTGGAAATTCATAAGGATATCAGTACTATATGTGGCTGAATTCCCCGAGCCAGTATATTTAATACCCGAATAGGGTTAGTTTAAGAATAAATAAGCACTTATCTCATCAAAGTGACATCTCCGCTGTAGACTACGGATTGACCATCCAATAATTTTACTTCCGCCCAATAAACAAATACAGCGGGGTTCAGGGGGCTACCTTTTAGCTTTCCATCCCATCCAAAAGCAGGATCATTGGGTTGGAAATCATAGCTTTCATACACTATTTCACCCCAACGATCATAAACAAAAAAGCGATTGATTTTTTCTACACCCTCACTGGCAAAGATTGTAAATACATCATTTTGGGTATCTCCATTTGGCGTGAATATATTCGGTATAAATACCAGGCGGTCTTTGTTTATCTGGAGTAAAATCTCCTCTCTGACCGAGCAGCCATTATTATCTGTTAAGGTAGCCGAAACGCGCAGACTTGTTAAAGGAAAAGCCAATACTTCGGTGCATATATCTGATAGCGTATCCCTACATCCCAGCATCTCCATCGGAGCCCAGATCAGCGAATGAATTAGAGAATCAGGGATATTGTATTGAGCAGAAATGGTTGTATCTTCTCCCAGTTGAAGCATAATATCATTGCCTAATTCTAAGGTCAGAGCCGGAGGATCATACACGGTAAAAGTAGTATCCCAGCTACAGTTTTCCTGATCAACAACGGTGAAGGTGTATTCTCCTTCACCTAATCCTGCCATAAAATTTGTATTGTCAAAGCTGATGGAATTAAGGG
>JBLHJZ010000179.1:0-8296 GCA_047619515.1 Saprospiraceae bacterium
GATGAAAATCCTTTCCTGAAATCATTTCCGCATAATGAAGCGCCCGAAGTGCATACTGAAGAATCTGGTTCGTTTCGATCCCGGATATCTCGTCAAAAAACCATCCACAACTCGTATACATCAACATCGCATTCCGCTGCATTTCCATAAGCCGAAGAAGCTTTACTTTGTCTGCGTCCGATGGATGAGAGGTACAATTTTCTTTTATAAAATAATTGATCGTATGATCGTTGCGATTAAGTAATACGTTGATATAATCATTTCTTGCTTTCCATGGATCAGTGAAGATTTCATTACCTTCTTTTTCGAAAATAGGAATCAATTTATCCCTGAGCCAGTCAAGTGCATCCCGCAAAGGTTTTCTCCATTCCTGGTTCCAATCCGGACGTCCGCCTGTACTACAACCACAATCCGATCGCCAGCGTTCAATACCATGAGCACAAGACCAGGAACTGTTTTCATGGATTTGTATTTCGTAATCCGGCGGAAATTTATCCAGGTAAGCTGCATAATTGAGCACAGTAGCACTCCCTGATTCTTCGAGGTAATTCAACGCAGCTGCCAGCGCCATTTCACCATGGCGGTGATGATGGCCATAACTTTCACCATCAGTGGCAATATGCACCAGCTGAGGTTCTCCACTATCGTCAAAACCCTCTAATAACCGATTGGCAAAGTCTTTCCCATTATTTAAAATTCCTTTGAAGGCTACTTCCTGCGAGAGATTTCCGTCATAGAAAAAGAGTACAATACTTTTACCGGAAGGAAGATTATATTTATAGGGTCGGCGCGGATCAATACCGTGGTGATCCCAGTTTTTATCTCCTTTTTTTCGGAATGCTTTTGCTTGTCGGGGTGCCAGAATGGTGAATTTTATATCATGAGCAGCCAGAACTTCCAGCGTCTCCGTATTGGTGGCTGTCTCGGCGAGCCACATTCCCTCTGGTTTTCGGCTATACCGGTATTCAAAATCCCGGATACCCCAAATGACCTGTGTATGCTTGTCCTGCTCGTTGGCTAGTGGTAAAATCAGGTGACTATGTGCCTGTGCCAGTGCTGATCCATGACCATTAAATCGCTGTATGGATTTTTGGTCGGATTGCAAAATGGCATGATAGGTCGAAGGATCAGCTTTTTCCATCCAACTGAGTAGTGTCGGGCCAAAATTATGGCTGATCCAGGAGTAGTTGTTGAAAATCTTTTTAATAAATCCCTCGTCGTCGAGAATACGGGCGGCAGTATTTGGCGCATAGCACTCAAAATTGATCCGTTCGTTCCAGTCGTGAAAAGGTTTTGCGCTGTCCTGAAATTCTACAAATTCCAACCAGGCATTTTCTCTTGGAGGCTGGTAAAAATGCCCGTGAATACAGATGTATTTGTTGTTCTCGCTCATATTATTTATAAATCGCTATAAAATATAATACTACTTACTCATCTTTGAAAAATCGGAATAACTCCTGTTTTTCAAATTAATTTGGCTTAATCTAGTATTTGGTTAAAATTTTTGGTTAGCGGCTAAAAATATGGCGTAAAATTATTTTTAATTTATTCCTAAGCTACAAAAGTACTATTTTTTGGCATGTTATAGACATATTAAAGTAAAGTTAAAGGATTACCTCTTCTTTGATGATATATCTAAATCTTAATACCTTCCCATTTTGTGTGAAGTTTGTACTTTTGTAAACTTTACACAATTTAAAATACGATTTATATGATAAAAAGATACACAGTACTGCTATTGATAGCCTTTCTGTTTGTAGGACACACCCTGAATGCTCAGGCGCCAAAGAAACCCACTTCCGCTGATATTCATGACGGTATTAAACGCTTGAATGTACTGGGAACTGCGCTGTACCTTGCCGCACACCCGGATGACGAAAACACCCGCCTGATTGCTTACATATCCAATACTCTTCGGATGAATACCGGATATCTTTCCCTGACCCGTGGTGATGGCGGCCAGAATCTCATCGGTTCTGAAATCAGGGAGTTGCTTGGCCTGATCCGTACCCAAGAGCTGCTCGGCGCCAGAAGAATAGATGGCGGAAAACAAATGTTCTCGCGAGCCAATGATTTTGGCTATTCCAAACATCCGGATGAGACCCTGGCTATCTGGAACAAAGAAGAAGTGCTGTCTGATGTAGTCTGGGCGATTAGAAAATTCAAACCGGATGTAATTGTCAATAGATTTGATCACCGGTCTCCGGGCAGTACGCACGGACATCATACTTCCTCAGCCATGCTTTCCTTTGAAGCTTTCGAAATGGCAGCTGATCCAAAGGTTTATCCCGAGCAATTACAATATGTCGATGTCTGGCAGCCCCAGCGATTGTTTTTCAATACTTCCTGGTGGTTTTATGGCAGCCGCGAGAAATTTGCAGACGCAGATAAATCCAGGTTACTTAGCGTCGACGTAGGTACTTATTATCCTTTAAAAGGAAAATCCAATAATGAAATTGCGGCGGAATCGCGATCAATGCATAAGTCGCAGGGCTTTGGTTCTACCGGAGATCGTGGTTCGCAAAGCGAATTTCTGGAATTGCTGAAAGGTGATATGCCATCCAATAAGGAAAATCCTTTTGCAGGCATTAATACCACCTGGAGTCGGGTACAAAATGGAGCAGCCATCGGAGAACTGGTCTCTAAAATAGACGGTTCTTTCAAACATGATAATCCAGCGGAGAGCATTGTTGATTTGATTCAGGTATATAAAAAAATTCAACAACTCAAAGACGGTTATTGGAAGGATATCAAATTAGCGGAGACCAAAGAGTTGATCAAAGCTTGTCTTGGCTTGTATATCGAAGCTGTCGCCAACGAATCCTCCGCTACTCCCGGGCAGCAAATCGAACTGGCGATAGAGGCCATCAACAGGACTGATATTGAGGTTGTCCTCAACGGAGTATATTATTTACCAATGGATATTGATTCTACCTTGAACCTGACCATGGAAGATAATCAGGAGTATAAATTTTATCAAAAAATAACCCTTCCGGCGGATATGCCTTTGACTACACCCTATTGGCTCAACAACAAAGCCAGTCTGGGGATGTATGCTGTCGAAGATCAGCGACTCCGGGGTTTACCGGAAACACCCAGGTCATTTCAGGTACGTTTCAATATGAAAATAGATGGAACTGCGATAGACTTCACCTTGCCGGTGGTGTATAAAAAGAATGATCCGGTCGATGGAGAAGTCTACCAGCCTTTTGAGGTGATTCCACCGGTTTTTTCAAAAATTGAGGAAAGTGTTTATGTTTTTCCAAGTGATGAACCTCAAATGGTAAAAGTCCTGGTAAAGTCAGGTCGCGAAAATATAAAAGCAAAAGTTCAGCTATGTGTTCCTAATACCTGGAAAGTAGAACCAGCATTGGTAGAGATTGATCTAAAACTAAAAGGCGCGGAAGAAACCATTGACTTTACCGTATATCCATGCAAAGAGCAGGAGGTAAATTTTATTGTACCAATGGTGAACGTCGATAGTGTGGCGTATTCGAATGCATTAACGGTAATCGAGTATGATCATATCCCGACGCAATCTGTCTTGCAGGATGCTTCAGCAAAAGTGGTGAAAATTGACCTTCAAAAAGCAGGAGATAAGATTGGGTATATCATGGGGCCCGGTGATGAGATTCCTCAGAATCTGGAACAGATCGGCTACCAGGTAAGTATCCTTGATGACAAGGATATCAATGCGGCTAATCTCAAAAAATTCGACGCCGTGATCATGGGTGTTCGGGCTTATAATACGGAAGAACGTTTGAAATACCACCAGGAAAAGTTGATGGAATATGTCGAAAACGGAGGTACTATGATCGTTCAGTACAATACTAACCGGGGACTGAAGGTGAAAGAACTCGGCCCTTATCCTTTTAAGATTTCCAGGGATCGGGTAGCCATGGAAGATGCGGAAATTCGCTTGTTAAAACCCGACCACGAGGTCTTGAATTTCCCAAATAAAATAACGCAAAAAGATTTCGAAGGCTGGGTTCAGGAGCGGGGATTATACTTCCCGGACGAATGGGATGAACAATACGAAGCGATTTTATCATCAAATGATATAGGCGAAACACCAAAGGATGGCGGGCTCCTCGTGGCAAAGTTCGGCAAAGGTTATTATATCTATACCGGCTATTCCTGGTTTAGAGAACTACCTGCCGGCGTTCCCGGAGCATATCGGCTATTTGCGAATTTAATTTCTATTGGGAAAAAACCGTAATCACTTCATCGGGCGAGGAGTGAGAGATGAGGAGTGAGTTCTCCTCACCTCTCACTTCTGAAAATCTATTAACCATGCGAGTACTAATTTCAATTTTACTTTTAGGATTTAGCGGAAACCTTATGGCGCAGGATGCTTTTATCAAGGAGTTTCAGCAAAAATGGAAAAATGCATCGGAGTACACCATTGAAATGGCGGAGGTAATGCCGGAAGATAAGTATGACTTTAAACCGGCTGATGGTTCCCGGACTTTCGAGGAGCAGCTATTGCACATGATGAGCAATATGGTTTGGTTGAGTTCAAGTTATCTGGCAGAGGGTAGCTTTGAAAGAGATTTAAAGAAAAAGGATTATACCAAAACAGAAATTATCGCGCTACTTAAAGAAACCACTACTTTTTCTGCCAACACCATTGCCGGTCTCACTGCTCAGGATTTGGAAAAACAAGTCGATTTTTTTGCCGGACCAATGAGCAAAAGGCAGATCATGATGCTTATGAATGATCACCTGACGCACCATCGTGGGCAAATTATCGTATACTTGCGGATGAATGGTATCAAGCCACCGAGGTACCGAGGGTGGTAAGTTCAGGGGTGAGGAGTGAGGGGTGAGAGGTCAGGTACGTTGCGTAGAGTTCCTGACCTCTCACCCCTGATCCCTGACCTTTGATTTCTTGACCGCTTAAAAAAATAGCCTTATGCAAACAGAAAAGCCAGAAGAAACCTATGTTGACGATCCTCCGCCCATCCTGGGAACCTGGAAACGATTGTATATCGCTGTTTTGGTGATTCATGCCTTGATTATCCTGGGCTTTTATATCTTCACGCAAATTTATTCTTAATATTAGTGCTTGTCAAGATCAAGTTGCCGGTAGTCTTTGGCGTATTTTGAGCCCGCACTTCGTTAAAAATACTCGCCGTCCGAAAGGGTGCCTGCGTTTTTTGCCTCGTTCAGACTCAAAATACACTCAAATCCTACTCGACATTTAAACATTGGCAAAGCACTACTGAAAAACTTTTTGAATGCATATACTTGACTGGACTGTTATGCTGATTACCCTTTTAGGGATAGTCTTTTACGGCGTATGGAAGACCCGGAATGTCAACTCTGTAAAAAGCTATCTTTTAGGCGATAAAGACTTACCCTGGTGGACGATCGGATTATCCATAATGGCGACACAGGCCAGTGCGATTACTTTTTTATCTACTCCTGGGCAGGCCTATGATGACGGGATGCGTTTTGCACAGTTTTATTTCGGACTGCCGGTAGCCATGGTTATCCTGGCCGTATTCATTTTACCGATTTACTATCGTTTAAATATATATACCGCTTACGAGTTTCTGGAACAGCGATTTGATGCAAAAACGAGGGTACTGACCGCCATTTTGTTTTTGGTGCAGCGGGGCCTTGCAGCGGGCATTACCATCTATGCCCCGGCAATTATCCTTTCGAATATCCTGGGTTGGGATTTGAATATCACCATTCTTTGTATTGGAGTAGTGGTGATTTTTTATACGGTGACAGGAGGTACCAAAGCCGTAAGTGTGACCCAAAAGCAGCAGATGATCATCATTTTAACCGGGATGTTTATTGCTGCAGTGATCTTGGTTTTGCGATTGCCAGCAGATATTTCTTTTGGAGATGCTGTTGGAGTTGCCGGCAAAATGGGCAAATTAAATGTGGTTGATTTTGAATTTGATCTTTCTGAGCGGTATAATTTCTGGTCAGGAATGTTAGGAGGTGTGTTTTTATTTCTTTCTTATTTTGGGACAGATCAGTCACAGGTGCAACGATACCTTTCGGGAAAAACCCTGACGGAGAGCCGCCTTGGATTGATGTTTAACGGGGTAATCAAAGTGCCGATGCAATTTCTGGTACTTTTTGTCGGTATCCTGGTTTTTGTATTTTTTCAATTTCAAAAACCGCCCCTGCATTATAATGAAGCGAATATTTTAAAACTCGAAAACACGGAATACAAGGCACAATATGAAGACCTGGAAACCCAACAAACTGCATTATTTGAGATAAAGCAGCAGGAAATGCGAAATCTGATTGCGGCCATAGACCTGGAAGACGAAACAGCGATTGCTACTGCCCAGGTAAAAGTCAAAGACCTACTACAACAGGATAAGTCCCTTCGTGCGGATGCCAAAGCACTGATTCTGAAAGCAGATCCCCGTTCGGAGACCAAAGATGAAGATTATATCTTTATCACCTTTATAACGAAGCATTTGCCAATTGGCCTGATCGGTTTATTATTAGCGGTGATATTTTCCGCAGCGATGTCTTCTACTTCCTCCGAATTGAATGCGCTGGCCACGACGAGCATAATTGACTTGTACCGGCGCTTATTTGTAAAAAACGCCTCCGATCATCATTACCTCAATGCCTCAAAATTGTTAACTATATTTTGGGGGATCATCGCCTTGAGTTTTGCAATGGTTGCCTCCCTTTTTGATAATCTCATTGAAGCGGTGAATATCGTGGGCTCACTATTTTATGGTGCTATCCTGGGCGTATTCCTGGTGGCTTTCTTTTTTAATGGACTGAATAATAAATCCAGATTTTTAGGAATGTTTACCGGAGCAGTAATCGGGAGTATTTTAGTAGCACTTTATACCCAGCACCTTCATTATTTCGAGATCATCGTCGGAGGTATTCCGGGAGCTTTGTTCAGTTACTGGTTTATACAGCACTATTTTGAAAGAGTAGGTGCCGATGCGATTTTTGCAGCTGCTTTGATCGGAGAGGCATTTGTAATTGTAATTTTTGTGCTTGACTATAATGGTATTATAGAGCTTGCCTATCTGTGGTTAAATCTTATCGGTTGTGTGTTGGTGATCTTTTTTAGTTTATTGATCCAGTTGATTATTGATAAGAATGGGAATGGAAAGGGGGTGTTGAAAGAAATATAATGCTTTGTTTATCCTTTTTTAAATCATGGTGATTTTTAAAATCACCATGATTTGTGCTATTTTATAATTAATTTCTAGTCTCCTCCTTGACGGCAACTGTTCCAAAAGTATTTTCACCTCCCTTAACTCCCTTAGCTTCTTCCCGTGAAAGAATAAACTCTTTTAGAGAGAATAATTTTTCTAATTTTAATTTTTTCATAATTAAATTAATTTTAGGACTAAGAAATATATTTAATGAATATAAGTTTCGCCTGCTTTAAACGGTCGTTTTAAAAGATTGGATATGGCAGCAGGAATAATTAACAGTTGACTGATTGTTGTTTTTTAAACCCATCACTTTTTTTTATTACGTAAGAAAAGTGCAGAATGCTTTTCTAAAGGATTGATAATTAATACTTTAAGTGGACAGCGGTACCAGTGCTTTTGTACTTTTGCATGATGTACAGAAAGGGGGAGAAGAAGCATTGAAAGTAAAAAAATATTTGGAATCTCTCGGTGTTACCCAAGTGAAGGTGAAGATTTAGAGGGGTGAAATCCCCCAACAGCTCGTCGGCAGACAGTTTAAAAAAAAAGAGAGAGAGAGAAAATTTACTGCCTGCCGAGAGAAGTTAGAGATTGCCTTTCCTAGTATTGAGAGAGAGCGGGGGAAGAGAAAAGTACTCATTTTGGTTTAATGAAGGATAACTTTTTTTTAATTCAATCCTACTTTTAGGATTTTTAAGAAAGTGAAAAAGTTTTTGTGATTCGCTGATCTCACCCGGAAGGTTTGATCAGCGAATTAATTATTTGTTTGAACACTATGGGGGATTTGGAAAATTAGGGTTACACACGGAGCTAAATTATAAACATTGTTTAGTTTTTAGAGCATTATTTTTTGTTAATTGTTTTCTATTGGTTACTTCTTAAATACAATCACAATTTAAGGCGTATTCTAGCTCCATACAAAGAAAGAAATAATTTAAAATTTCAGAAAAAATAAAAAAAATAATTTATATTGTGTTTTAATTCATTGTTTACCAGTAGCTTATACTATTTTTAACATATCAGAAAATGAAAGAAAGTAAGCTTATTATTCTACTGAAATCCTTGTCTTCGGTAGAATTTAAATTGTTTTATAAGTTTGTGAAATCTCCTTATTATAATGTAAACAACAATCTTGTAAA
>JBLHJZ010000180.1:0-8283 GCA_047619515.1 Saprospiraceae bacterium
TTTGTAAAAGCCGGAGAGGCTATAGCTATTATAGGAAATACCGGCGAACTATCCGATGGCCCTCATCTTCACTTCGAAATATGGCACAAAGGCAAACCCATAGATGCTGCCGAGTATATTATTTTCGAATAGAAAAATAAGCATACCTTTGTCAATTATTGTATGTTTTACACTAATTACCATTTTCTGAATTCAAAATTCATAAAATAATGGACTTATTCAGGTTAAATGCTGTATTAAAATGGATTTATAG
Organism: Saprospiraceae bacterium; assembly: GCA_047619515.1. Classification (GTDB taxonomy): domain Bacteria; phylum Bacteroidota; class Bacteroidia; order Chitinophagales; family Saprospiraceae; genus JAHDHW01. The sequence goes on from JBLHJZ010000180.1 coordinate 254, forward strand.
TGTAAAATGGCGTAATTTAGGCTTCTTTTTTTTAATAGAAATTAATTTTAATGGAAGAGAATAAGTACGAACTGAATAAGACTTTTAATGAGAAAGGGGAGACGATTAGCCCTGTTTTAGGTAAGCATGTAAAGAACTTTCTCATAGATATTGATGGAACAATTTGCGACGATATTCCTAATGAGGAACCGGAAAGGATGTCAACTTGCCTACCTTATCCTGATGCCTTGAAGATATTGAATAAGTGGTATGATGAAGGACATATAATCACTTTTTTTACTTCTCGTATGGAAGAGCACCGGGAAATTTCTGAAGTATGGTTAAAAAATCACAATTTCAAATACCAGGGCCTTTTAATGAATAAACCCCGTGGCGGAAATTATCATTGGATCGACAACCATATTGTGAAAGCAACCCGTTTCAAAGGGAAGTTTACAGATTTAGTTGTTCAAAATAAAAAAATAGAAGTGTTCGAACGTTAGGGCAGCCTTTTATTCGCTACCTTTTCTCTTTTAAAAGTTGTCTGATAGCAGCGACTGTTGTCGGGTATTTGAACTGAAATCCCTGGGTTTCAATTTTCTTGGAACAAACACGAGTACTTGAAAGAACTACATCTGCCATTTCTCCCATGAGCAGCCTGACAGCAAAGGAGGGTGCGGGTATCATAAACGCTTTTTTATTTAATGCGGCAGACACTGCTTTCACGAAGTCATACACGGTCACTGGATCAGGACTCACGCCATTGAACACACCACTGAGCTGTTCATTCTCTATGGCATAAATAAATATCCGGCAGAGATCATCAATATGTATCGAGGAATAATATTGTTGCCCATTGCCGAAATAAGTGCCGAGTCTAAATTGATTTTGGAGTAAAAAAGGCTTCAAGGCACCACCTTTTGTGGAAAGTACTACCCCAATTCGAATAGTGACCTGTCTGCATGGTAGTGTTTCCAGCTTATGGATCGCAGACTCCCAGATTTGTGTGCTCTCAGATAAGAAACCAGAGGCCCCGGGTTTGGAATCTTCTTTTAATAATTCGTCGGCTCTATCGCCATAAAAGCCAATGGCAGAGGCAGAAATAATAGCTTTTGGCGTTTGCTTTAACTGTTCGACTGCTTTTTTAATTAAGAAGGTACTCCCTGTGCGGCTTTCTATTATTTCTTTTTTACGGGCTTCAGTCCAGCGTTTATCGGCGATACCGGCACCAGCAAGATTGATAATATAATCCGCCATTGAGACTGCTGTCAAATCAATGGTCCCTTTTTTTAAATCCCAGGCATATTTTGGAAATTTCGCATCCAAATCCTGGCGGCGGCTGAGGTGCAAAACCTTGTGCCCTTTTTTGGTAAGCATTTCACTGAGCCGGGTACCAATAAGACCGCTTCCTCCGCCGATAAGTATTGTTGACATAATTCAAATTTTGAAAGTATAACAAGAACTATGAATTTCAGTTTATAAATAATAGGTTTATATTACTGATGGGGGGAGTCTAATAATCTTGTCTAAGTTTAATTTTCTGATATACAGTATATTATAGTCTGTTTGCTATACTGACGTTAAAAAGGGTTAGGTATTTTCAATATACTTTAGGTCAGTATATACCGACACGAAGGGCAATTTTCATTCCCAAAGGGTACATGCGGATTCGTGGCAGCTTTTGATCGGCGGTATATGAAAACAAATAATATGAAAATAAGATACTTTTTCTTTGTCTGTTTATTGGTATTTGCCTGTAAGAATAATCAGAAAAAATTATTGCCTAATATTATTAATGTGCGGTTGGAGGGAGAACTTAATCAGTTGAATCCAATACTTACTACGAAAGCTTTTTGCAAGCAGGTAGAAGGGCAGCTATTTATGCCTTTGCTTGGCTATGATGCTGAAACGCTGGAGTTGTATCCGGTTTTGGCCACTTCGAGACCGACAATACAAGTTATCACGGAGGGAGCCTTTGTGGGTGGGCGAAAGTATATTTTTGAAATAAGACCGGAGGCGAAATGGGATGACGGGCAGGCCGTAGTTGCCGATGATTTTGTATTTACGCTAAAAGCTTTTTTGCATCCTGAAATCGGTCATCCCGGGCTTCGGTCATTTTTGTCTTTTATAAAAAGCATAACAATCGATCCTTCAAATGCTAAAAAGTTTACTGTTTTGACCGATGTTTCCATCAATCTGGCGGAAGAGGTGATCGGGACGATGGCTGTCTATCCAAAACATATTTATGATCCAACAGGGATTTTGGAAAATTATAGCATCGATATTTTTACCAATCGGGATATTATAAGAGATAAGGTAGAATCAGACAGTTTGCTACACCAATTTGCAGAAAGGTTTAAACAGTCAGGGTTTTCAACGACATCGGGACAAGTCAATGGCTGCGGACCTTATGCAATTGCAGAATGGATCCCCGGCCAAAGGATAATTTTGAAAAAAAAAGACCACTGGTGGGCAGCATGTTTAGGAGAATCAAACCCTGCCTTCAAATACTACCCGGATGAGCTTGTTTACCATTTTATGGAAGAAAATATTACACTTGCTACCTTATTGAAGGAGCAGAAGATTGATGTATCGGCTGCTATTGATCCGCTAATCTTTGATGAATTAAAGAAAAGTGAATTCATTCGGGAAAGCTATAACTTTTTCACCCCTGTATCTTCTGCCTATTACTTTATCTCTTTTAATACTAAAAATCCAAAACTGGCAGATAAACAAACGCGAAAGGCAATTAGTCATTTGCTAAATATAGAAGAGACCATCAGGATTGCAATGAATGGCTATGCAACCCGTACTGTCGGGCCAATTCTTCCCGTAAAGCCTTATTATAATAAAGAATTAAAACCTATTGGATTCAGTATTGAAAAAGCCAAAGTACTACTGAAAGCCGCAGGATGGACGGATCAAGACCAGAATGGCATACTGGAACGGGAGATCGATGGTACATTAACGGATTTATCAATAAAATATAAGTACACCAGCAATAATACCGTCGCAGAAAAAGTTGGATTTTTATTAAAGGATAATGCAGCCAAAGCGGGGATTGAAGTGATCTTAACCCCTTTAGCAAACGATAAACTGATAGAAGATACAAGAAGTCGTGATTTTGAATTGTATTGCTCACAATGGTCACAACCACCCGGCCTGGATGATCTGAGCGGAATTTGGCATACGGAGAGCGATACGCCAAGGGGTTTCAATAAAGCCGGATTTGGGAATGCAAAAACGGATGCTTTAATAGAGGCTATCAACATTGTCCTTGACGAAGAGAAAAGAACGGAGATGTACGATGAAATTCAACAAATTATTTATGAAGAGCAGCCTTATGTTTTTCTGTTTGTTCCTACAGAAAGGATTATTATTCATAAACGTTTCGATGCAAAAACTACCAATTTGCGACCCGGGTATTTTGAGAATACTTTTAGAATGAGGGAATAAGCAGATTTGTAAAAATCAAAGAATATTTACTATCTTTGAAAAGAGAGATAGACTATTAGACTTTATTCGGTACTTCAGCTTTCCTTCAACGATGTTCAGGACAGGACTCAGTACAAGCTTTAGGTTTAGGGCATTCGTATCCGCCCTGACGTACAAAAACTTTTGGAATAAAGTCTATCGTCCAACCCATTACGGCTTGATTATATTTCTGGCTGTTTAGCTTGTATCCTAACTTTATTATTAGCTTGCTAATGTATAATTGCAAAAACTGAAATTGATTCAAAGTGTTAAATTATAATCTGCTCATGAAAAAAAATATCCTTTTTTATACAATATACTGTATTGGATTATTTACAATCAGCGCTTGTAAGACTGACCCTAAAGTCGAGCCCACTACCGCTGCTATTACGAAAGAGTCAACTGTATTTGTACGTTTGAGAGCAGAACCAGACAACCTGAATCCAATGTTGACCACTAAGGGGCACGCCACTCAGGTTTGCCACTATATGTTCCCTACCTTACTGGATTATGACCCTTTCACCAAGAAGCTATCTCCCGTATTGGTAAAATCAAGACCAAAGGTTGAAGAGATCACAGAAGGCGAAAGAAAAGGCTGGACGGGATATTTTTATGAGATCCTGGATGAAGCGGTGTGGGATGATGGTTCCCCCGTGACGGGAAATGATTATCTATTTACGATGAAAACACTTTTTAATCCCCATGTAGGATCAGGACCATATCGGCCTTATTTGAGTCTCATAAAAGATATCGCAATAGACCCTGCAAATCCTAAGAAATATACTGTTTACACAGATGAAAAATATATTAAGGCAGAGTATGCTACCGGGCTCTTTATTTACCCGCAGTATAAATTTGATCCGGACAAAGTCATGGATAGTTATACCTATGCAGACATTCGAGATCCGGCGAAGGAAGAACAATACAAAAATGATGAGATCTTGAAATCTTTTGGCGAGACTTTTAATAGCCCAATGTTTTCAAGAGATCCTGAATTCGTTGGCGGTTGCGGTGCATACAAATTAGAAGAATGGATAGAAGGGGAGCGAGTTGTATTAGTCAAAAAAGATAATTGGTGGGGGGATAAAATAAAAGATAAATATCCCATGTTGACAGCCTATCCCAAGCGTATCGTATTTAAGCCAATTTCTGATGCAACAACGGCTTTGACCTTGATGAAAAATCAGGAATTGGATGTAATTACTGTAATTCCGGAGGATCAATTTTTAGAGTTTAAAGAAAGTGAGATTGGAAAACAGAGTATTAATTTCCACACACCAGATGCATTTGTCTACAACTACTATGGTCTGAATACTAAAAGGCCCAAACTTTCAGATAAAAGAGTGCGTCATGCGCTAGCGCATTTATTTGATAGGGATGAAGTTTTCAGAACAGTAAGCCCTTTCGCAGAACCAATCATTGGACCTTTTCATCCTATGAGATCATATTATAATAATGATTTGAAACCTATACAACTTGATGTTGAAAAAGCAAAAAAATTATTGGCAGAAGCTGGCTGGAAAGATACTAATAACAATGGAACTCTTGATAAAGTAATAGATGGAGAATCATTGGAAATGGAACTGGATCTTTTAATTACGCCAAGTAATAAAGTTAGTTCAAGTATGGGATTGATTTTTCAAAATGAAGCGAGAAAAGCAGGGGTGAGAATTAACGTAGTTGAAAAGGATGCGGCAGCTTTATTTGCGCAGTTGAGAAGCAGAGACTTTGATATCTATGCATTAGCTGCTAGTGCAGAACTTAGTATTGACGATCCTAAACAATTTTGGCATACTGAAAGTGATGTTCCTTCTGGTCAAAACAGGTTCGGTTTTGGAAATGCTGAATCCGACAAGTTGATTGATGATATTCGCAGCGAATTGGACGAGACTAAGCGAGACGTCTTATTTAAAAAATTGCAGAAAATTATCTATGATGAACAACCTGCTATTTTTCTTTATGTTACCAAGAATCGGATAGCCGTCAATAAAAAATTTAAAGGTGTCGAGATGACGATTAAAAGCCCTGGCTTTTTTGTAAATTATTGGTATGAATAAGCAGCTGAATGATTAGGTATATTCTCAAAAGAATATTGATATTTCTCCCTACACTGTTTGTGATTTCTTTTATAGCCTTCTGGTTGGGGAAGATTGCACCTGGCGATCCGGTAGACTCACGTGCTCCAGCCGGTGATTCGAAATTTGAAATTACCGGAAAAGTCTATCAGGAAACCTACGAGCAAATGGGTCTGGACAAACCAACCTTTTATATTGCTTTTAGTTCGATAGCTTACCCGGATACCTTATTCAAAATTCCCGGACGCTATCGGCAGGAAAATTTGTCCAAGCTCATTGCTCAATATGGAAATTGGGAAGAAATTCAGATTTACAATGCTAACCTTGAATTTTTTTGCAACCGAATAGAGGATCTTCCCGAAGGAGTAGATAAAGATAAAAAGATAAAAATCAGAAGAGCTGCCTACATGCTTTTGGAGGAACATAAAGACCCCAAAATCAACAGCCATCTTCAGGAAATTAATAATAATATATTCGGAAAACCAGATTCCTTATTGCAAGCTAAGCTTGGGCTTCTTGCACAAAAGATAAACGATAATTATGCAGCGATAAAAAGCAGGGCGACAAAATACAAGTGCTATATTCCTGCTATAAAATGGCAAGGATTTGATAATCAATACCATCACTGGGTTCTTGCTTTTTTAAAAGGAGACTTTGGTATTTCTTATCGTAGTCGCCAACCCGTTCTAGATCGAATAAAAACACCTATTTCCTGGACATTGATCATCAATGCGATGGTGATCTCTCTCGTTTTTATTTTGGCAATACCGCTTGGTGTTTTTTCAGCAGTTAAAAAAGATTCTTTGGTAGACAAAGTAATCACGACCGGATTATTTTTTCTTTATTCATTGCCTTCGTTTTGGATAGGAACGATGCTCCTGGTATTTTTTACAAATCCGGAATACGGTATGAACTGGTTTGAAGGAGCCGGATTAGGTTCATTGTCTGCTACTGCGCCCTTCTGGGATCGATTTTGGGAAACCATAGGCCATTTGATCCTTCCTGTATTTTGTTTGACATATGGAAGTTTGGCATTCGTGTCAAGGCAGGTACGTGGCAGTGTATTGAATGTACTAAACCTGGATTATATACGGACTGCCCGGGCCAAAGGATTGGCAGGCAGACATGTGATTTGGAAACATGCTTTTCGGAATTCACTCTTCCCGCTGATTACGATGTTTGCCCGTATATTACCGGCAGCCATAGCCGGTTCGGTGCTGGTGGAAGTGATATTTAATATTCCAGGTATGGGAAGAGAAGTTTTTACGGCGATTACCGCCAAAGACTGGCCGGTATTATATACTATTTTGATGCTGGTAGCTATATTGACGATGTTGGGCAATTTGCTTGCTGATATTTTATATGCTTATGCTGATCCGAGGGTCAAGTTTAAATAACCTCAAAACCTAACATGTTTTTTGGAAATAAAAAGGAAATAAAAATTGCGGAAGAGCTTAGAGATCGATCACCTGATCAATCCTACCGGGCAATGGTCCAGCGACAATTTAGAAAGAACCGTCTGGCGGTCTGGTCTCTCCGTATTTTGTATGCTTTAATTTTTATTGCGATTTTTGGCGATTTTATAGCTAACGAAAAACCGCTATATTGTAAGATTGATGGAAAGACTTATTATCCGGTATGTCGACAATATTTGGTAGACTTTGGCCTGGCAAAATGGGAGGCAAAATTTATAAATAGTGATTGGTCTGATCAGGAGTATGAATCAGTCATCTATCCTCCGATTCCGTATGCTGCGAAGACACTGGATTTGAAGAATACCACTAAAGGCCCTTTTTCAAATCAAAATGTAATTTCCAAAAGATTTCATCATTGGCTGGGGACAGATCATATTGGGAGAGATATCGCTGCAGGAATGATTCGTGGAACAAGGATCGCCTTGCAGGTCGGTATTATTGCAATGGGGGTGGCTACCTTGATTGGATTATTGCTGGGAGGCCTGGCCGGTTTTTTTGGAGATGATCAATTGTATGTTTCCAGAGCCAGATTAGTTTTAAATATTCTAGGTGTTGTCTTGGGCATATTTTATGGATTTGGTGTGCGATCATATACTATTATGGAAAATGGCTTTTTGCCAGGAATCTTTATAGGTCTTTTGATTTTTGTTGCAGTGATGATCAGTGCTAATTTATTAGCAAAAGGGATAAACCGCATTTTTCCACCTAAGAGAAAAATTGCTCTTCCTATAGATATCATAGTGATGAGGTTGATTGAAATAATGAACTCAATTCCCAACCTGATTTTTCTATTAGCAATTTTAGCGATTATCGAAAAAAGTTCGATCATCAACGTAATGATTATCATCGGATTGATAGGCTGGACAGGGATTGCGAGATTTGTCAGGTCAGAATTGTTGCGGATAAGAGCTTTGGATTATATCGAAGCAGCCCGTTCAATGGGCTTTACGAATTTTAGAATATTGATGCGACATGCCATTCCAAATGCGCTGACACCTGTTTTAATTTCTATAGCTTTTGGCGTAGC
>JBLHJZ010000181.1:0-8241 GCA_047619515.1 Saprospiraceae bacterium
CTCTGTTTTAGCTTTTTTAGTAGCAAACTGAGCCATTTGATTAGGGGCGCCATCAGAAGCACCGATATAACGACGGGCTGCAAAAAAATGACTGTTCAGCGTATTCGGATTTCGCTGGATACCTTTTTGGTCGGGCTGATCGGTGAACAAATTCTGGAGATTCATAATGCTGTCTTGTATGGATTTTCCCAGTTTGGCAATTTCCTTTTTGGTACTATCCGGCGCGTTCACCATCTGGTCATTGACTAGCTTGATTGTTTTTTTAGCCTTTTTAAGATAATCAAAAGCTTTGCTTGCTTTGGCTGCCATTGCATAAAATTCGAACGAAGCATTTTGCTGTGCTTTCATCTGAGCTATAGAAATATCAACCCGTGGATCCGCTAATACATTGACAAAAACAGAATCTTTGAAATCACCATAAGTAGCCACCAGTTTGTATTTACCTGGAAGCACCCTTCCTCCGCCGGGAGGATCTGCATCTGGTTTTCGATCACGATAAGAGGGGAAACTTACGCCATTTCGATTCATGCCCCAGGATAATTTCGTCAAGGCAGTATCCGGCTTTGTAGAATAATTCCTAATCGTATCTCCTTTTTCATCGTACACTATAATGAAGACTTTTTTCTCTCCCGTTTTTTTCTTTTTCTTAGCTATCTCATCGCTTCCTTCTTCTTCCTCCTCTTCCTCCTCGTTTTTATCAGTTTCTACTTTACTGTCATCAGTTTTTTTCGCTGCTTCCTCCATCTTTTTCTTCTGGTTCTTCTTTCCTTTTTTGTCTTTCCCTTTTCCCTTCTCCCTCGGCTCCGTTTGGGAGGACAGGTCTTTCTTCTTTTCCTTGGCCTTCGGTTTGACCCACATCCCAATCCTCATGCTACGACTTTTATTACTGCCGATATAATCTCCATCAGCAGTGAAGCGGATACCATCGACAGATCGAAAATTAGCGAGATAAGCATCAGGCGCCTCAAATAGCGCAAATTCTTTCTCCAATACTTTGCCTTTGGTTTGAGCAATCTCACGAAGTGGCCGGATATCATCCATGATCCATGCTGCCCGTCCAAAAGTACCAATGATCAAATCATGTTCCCGTGGATGGATTTTCATATCTATAGTCGGAACGGAAGGGAAGCCTTTCCACTTTTGCCAACTCGTCCCTTTGTTGATGCTAAAATACAAGCCATAATCTGTACCCAGAAAGAGTAAATCAGGTACTACTAAATCCTGGACAACCGAATGGCAGTGCCCTTTGACGGAATTGCCATCCGCTAACCTTTTCCAGGTCGTTCCATAATCAGTAGTATGGTATAAATAAGGCTGATAGTTATTTCGACGATAATCATTCACGACGACGAAGACTTCGCCTTTGGCATGCGGAGATACTTCTATCTGGGGAATCCAGCTTCCTTTTGCAAAACCGGGAAGTCGGTCTGACAGATTGGTCCAGTTTTTTCCGCCATCTTTTGTCAATTGAAGATTTCCATCATCTGTTCCGACCCAGACCACGGCTTTGTCATGAGGGCTTGGCGCAATGACAATAATGGTGGTAAAATTTTCCGCATTGGTGGCATCAATAGTGAGTCCTCCACTGATGGCCTGCTTTTGTTTGGAGGTATCATTAGTGGTCAGATCGGGAGAAATGATTTCCCAGCTTTGGCCGAGGTCACCGCTTTTGTGTACGTACTGGCTGCCATAATACAGCCCGGAATTATTAAAAGGATCCTGTGCCATGGCGGCATTCCAGTTGTAACGCAATTTTTCACCTTCCGGGTGATAGGGTTTTACAAATTGAGTATGTCCGGTTTTTTTATCAAAATAACTAACATTACCGCCCTGCGACATCGCCCAGCCATACCGCGGATTATCTTTATTGATCATCACATCAAAGCCGTCTCCAAACATCACTTCCTGCCAATCGGTATTCCGGATGCCGCCACTTTTCCAGACATAGCCCGGGCCAACCCAGGAACCATTATCCTGCATACCTCCAGCCACATTATAAGGGATGTCCATGTCATAGTTGATATGATAAAATTGCGCCACCGGAATATTATCAATGAAATCCCAATTTTCACCACGATCTCTGGATATATTCATCCCTCCGTCATTACCGTCAATCAGGTAATCCGGATTATCAGGATGAATCCAAAAAGCATGATGATCCGGGTGTACTCCTTTTCCATAGTCCAAAATTGTTTTGAAAGTTTTTCCGCCATCTTCACTTTTCGAAACATAAGACCAGAGATTCCAGATACGGTTTTCATTCTGCGGATCAACATAGATTTCTGAATAATAAAAAGGGCGGTTTCCGATGTCTTTTTTTGAAACTAAAGACCATTTGAGGCCACCATCTGTTGATTTATACAAACCATTTTCTTTAGCTTCTACCAGCGCATAGACCAGATTGGGCATGGAAGGCGCAATAGCCAAACCGATTCGACCCAACTCCCCTTTAGGCAGGCCATCTTTTTCTGTAATTTTTTTCCAGTTTTCACCGCCATCAAAAGTAACATACATCCCTGAGCCTTTTCCTCCGGAATTAAAAAACCAGGGGGTTCTGCCAAATTCCCACATAGCGACGATGAGCTTATTAGGATTGGTGGGGTCAACGACCATATCTGCAACACCGGTTTGATCATTGACATAAAGTACTTTTTTCCAGGTCTTTCCGCCATCCGTGGTTTTATAGACACCACGATCTTCACTTGATCCCCAAGGCGCACCAGTCACCCCTGCATAAACTATATTTGAATCGTATTTGTCAATGATAATTCGATGGATTACCCTTGACTTTTCGAGTCCCATGTTTTTCCATGTTTTTCCACCATCAATACTTTTAAAAATCCCTTCTCCGGTGTTCATGGAGTTTCGGGGGTTTCCTTCTCCGGTACCGACCCAGATTTCGCTTGGATTTTTTTGATTGATTTTGATAGAACCAATAGCCTGTATCGGCGCCTCGTCGAATATTGGTTCCCAACGGATACCACCGCTTTCAGATTTCCAGACGCCTCCAGATGCGGTACCTATATAGATATGCTGGTCGTTGCTCAGGTCTACATCAATGGCAGTGACCCGGCCACTCATACCGGCAGGGCCAATATTCCGGATAGGGATACCTTCTTTTAGATGATCGAGGTTGATTTCTTGTGAGAACAAACAAGCAGGAAGTAAAAGCAGGTAAAAAAGGGCGCGGCAGTGTTTTTTCATCATTTATTTTTTCAAAAAGAATAAAAATGGTTGTTACCTTTTTCAGGTCAACCGTTACTAAGATAGTAGAGAAGCCTAAACAAGCTTGAAAGCTTAAAGATATTGAAAAAAATGTTTTGTTAAGAAATTGTGCGAAAATTTTAAAAAACAAAATAATTATGCAGCGAGTTGTGGTTTGAAAGCATTTAATTAAGTGAAAGGTTGATTAGGCAAAAGCTGATTATTTTATGTTAAAAAAGAGTGTCGTGCAATTATCAGATTATTATAATAAAGCCTATTTTTTCTTCGTTAAAAGACTAATCATATAATAAAACACTTATTCTTAATATTATAAAATCATGTGATATATAAAGCTATTATTTGGGAAACAACAACAAACTTATGAACTAATCAGAACAAAACAAACCTTCTATATGATCTGAAATTTACCTGCCTTGTATTCGTTTCAAAATTTATAAAAAACCGTAATCTTAATCAAACTATTCCTGACAAGGACTCTCTATGGCTTTTAGCTATAGTTGTTCCTGTGCTTTCAAGGCTATATTTTCTAAACGGAAAATAAAACGCAGTCATTTGACCAGATGGTGTACTTTCATCCTTTTGTCAAAGTGTGGCCTAAGAGTATTTTGTACTATTTGAAATGAAAAAATAAATCAACTTTCAAAACTATAAAAGATAAATTATGAAAAAGACAATCTTATTATTTGCACTCGGGTTGGGGACTATATGCCTAAGCAGCTGTTCGCGGGGTTATGGCTGTCCTTACACCATGGATACCACTATCCAAAATCAAAGTACTGATCTTGCAGAAAGGAAAGAACAAAAAAATACTAAAAGCTTGTCCCAAACGAAGTTGAGGGATAATGAAGAAGAATCGATTACTACAGGGGTTGAAATCCCGACAACCGCAGTATATGCAGATTAATTGTTATTAAGAAAAAATAAATTGTACCCACAAATTTTAAACAAAATCAGAACACTCATGAAGAATATTATTATAAGCACCCTGACCTTAGTTTTCTTAGCCATCACCACAATTACCTACGCACAAGACAAGCCGGATATTGGATACAAAAAAGGAGATATCGAAGTTGCCCTCGGCGTAGGCCTGATGAACACTTTTATTGACAAAAATACGAAAGCGCCCATTCCCCCATTAAGTCTTACTATAGGTTACCGCATACAAGAGGCTATCAGTATAGGAACCTACCTCGGTTATTCCAAAACCAATTATGTAGCGCCTCCACAAGACGGAACAGATATTCCAACTGAGATTCCTGAAATGACCAATAATTATTTCCAAATCGGAATTAGAGGAGGAGGGCATTATACCCAGGATCGGCTTGACTTTTATGGCGGAGCAATGATCGGATATAATTTCTCTATCAATAAATCTGATAATCTTTCAGAAGGTGGAGTATTGGAAAACGCAATAGTCGATGACTATAGTGATATTGTCATTTTCTCCGGGCACATCGGTCTGAAATATTTATTGAGCGAGCACTTCGGTATTTATGGTGAAGTAGGATATGGCGTATCTATCTTTAACGTCGGAGTGACTACCAGATTCTAAAAACTCCTATTCGATGATCGATTTATAATATTAGACTTTATTCCAAAAAATTTTGTACGTCAGAGCGGCCACGAATGCCGAAAACCGAATAAAGTCAATTGTATCAAAGAATAGTCTAAATATATTTTGACTAAATGTAAGGAGCCTCGCCTTTGGGTGGGGCTTTTTTATTGGAGAAAATTTGAACACCCTCAACTATACATCAAAGCGGATAGTTTTGTTTAATCCTTTGTTCATCAGGATAGGTTTGCGCAAAATACTACGGAATTTAGCCTGTAGCGCCCCGATAAGCAGACAGCCTAAAGCCTGTGCTACTGAAAAAAAATCCCCAAATATTTTATAAATAAGAAAAGTTTATATAAATTTAGCCTTTCCACACACTTCTATATTTAAAAATGAGATTGGAGAGTCGCTTATCAGACAAAAATTCTCTTCAATTTAGATTGACATTTCGTCGATCCAAGACACCAATTCTGGCTGTTTTTTTCAACACACTACTTTTTCCCATGACATTTTGAAGTAATCGGACTTCTGGGTTCTTATGCTATCCCTGATATGTTGGTAACCTGTTGGTTATCCACATACCTTTGTTTATAACTTAGACTAGCATCTTTACCCAGGTTTCCGGCATTCCAAAAATCGATTTAAAATTCCCTCATTCATGCGCAGCAGCAGGATAGCTACACTGATTTTAAGCATTCTTATTTTTGCTTTTTCTTTCAAAACGAACGACATTTTGGCAATGGAGGTTATCCCCGTAAAAGACGGGGTTAGCCGACATTATCTAAACCTCGAAAACGAAGTCAATGAAATATTATTACAAGATTTAAAACAAGGAGAGACTTACAAAATTTTTATAAGTAGCGAGCATAATAATTGCCTGCCATTCTTTGTCTCTCCAAAGGTTGATTCCGGGTTTGTCCTGGAATTTGAAGCAAAAGCCAGCCAGCAATTAATCAGTATCGGTAAAACCTGTAATACCTTGATTGAGATCAGGCTGTCGATCGCCTGTTCTACCTGCAATCGGGAGAATGCCTCCAGAAACCCGGCGGGGATTCTGGTTGATGAAAACTATATCCCGAATCAGTTGGTGCGGGATGTATTCATCGGAGGAGATTGTTTCGATGTGGAAGCCCAAAGTATTTCCTATGCCGGAAATACCCTGGGTAGGGGATATTTTTCGAATGGTGGCAGTTCCATTAATATCGAAGAAGGAGTGATTCTTTCTACTGGAAATGTCCATGGCAGTGCCGGACCCAATAATAAATACAATACCGGAAGTTCGTTTTTTGATTTTGGTGGAGATGTTGACCTAAGCCAAATGATCAACTCGAATTTTTTATACGATATCGCAGCCTTAGAATTTGATTTTACACCAACAACCGACCAGATATCGTTTGAGTTTGTGTTCGCTTCTGAAGAATATTGTGAATATGTCAATAGTAGTTTTAATGATGTATTCGGATTTTTTATTAGTGGCCCCGGTATCAATGGGCCCTTTAGCAATAATGCAGAAAATATTGCTATTGTTCCAAACACTGCTAGCTATACTGCAATAAATACTGTGAATCACCTGACTAATGCTCCTTATTATGTCAATAATATTCCAGTGACTCAACATAGTGAAATGCCAAGTTATCTCCAATGTGCAGGCTACCCCGTCAATACGAATGGCGTGGCGATTAATAATATCGAATATGATGGCTTTACCACGGTGATGACTGCGATGGCTAATGTACAATCCTGCGAAACTTATCATATAAAATTGATTATTGCGGATGTGGCAGATGGCTATTTTGATTCTGCGGTTTTTTTAAAAGCGAATAGTTTCAGTGCAGGGGATGCGGCCACGGTGACTACCGAAGCACTTGGAGGCGGTATTGATGCTAATGTGGTCTATGAAAATTGCGAGGATGGTTTCTTTGTGTTTAAAAGAACTAATGATAATCTTGATTCCTCTTTGACTATTAATTTTACCGTTTCTGGCTCAAGTACCGCCACACAAGGCGTAGATTATCAAGCCTTGCCCACTTCAATTGTTATCCCTGCCGGTGACTCCATTTTTTACTTGCCGGTGAACGTTTATAATGACCTTTTTGCAGAAGGTGCCGAATCTATAATTCTTGAATTGGAGGCGCCATGCTCCTGTGAACAACCTTATGTGTTGATGTTTATCGAAGATGTCGAGCCTCTGGTAGTGGTATCCGAGGATATGTTTTTTTGTGATCCTGTTTCATTGGTGATCCAACCCCAAACTACTGGCGGCATAGGAAACTACACCTATCAATGGAACACGGGAGATACAACTGCTATGCTCAATTTCTTTGTGGATTCGGATGTCAGTTTTACGGTGACGGTCACGGATGAGTGTGGAAACATTTCGGAAACAGTGACCAATGTGTCGCTAGTGGAATCGCCAATAGCATTTATCAGTGGTGATGAATTGGTGTGTCCGGAAAGTCCGGATGCGGTGATTCAAATTACATTTACAGGAAGCGGCCCCTGGGATATTATTTATACTATTGATAATATTCCTCAAGCTCCTATTTCCGGGATCACGGATAATCCTTTTATTATAAATACCACAATGCTGGGGATTTACGAATTACAAAGCGTATCCAGCTTTGATTGCATTGGTGATGTCCAGGGAGCAGCCAGCGTAACGCCCGTGAATCTGGATCTAGATTTTACTACTACAGATGAGACCTGTACCGGAGCCGAAAATGGTAGCATTTCGATAACTCCGAATGGCGGTTCCCTGCCCTACACCTATACCTGGAATAATGGACTTGGAAATATTGAAGATCCTGTTGATCTTCCGTCCGGAGATTATGAGTTGATTTTGACCGATAATAATGGTTGTACGATGATGGCACAAATTACGGTAAACCTCGATCCTGATGTGCCGCAAGCCGATGCCGGTTTAGATAAAACACTGGATTGTAATACAACAACGATCACCCTTGTCGGATCAGCATCAGCGGGGAATAATTATAGTTATCAATGGACGACCAACGATGGGAATATTATATCGGGTGCAAATACCCTTACTCCGCTCATCGATCAGACGGGTACCTATAGTCTGAATGTCACCAATATGATAACCAATTGTATAGAGAGCGATCAGATGGAAATTTTTATAGACTCCATAGCCCCTATAGTGGTAATCGATGTTCTTGGTCCCCTGATGTTGGATTGTTCAGATCCGGTGACTACACTCGATGGATCCGGGTCGGAGCCATTTGGAGATTTGATTTTCGAGTGGAAGACAGCGGATGGAAATATTCTGAGTGGCGCTAATACTGTAAATCCTGAAGTGAATGCTGGGGGAACGTACGAATTGACCGTTACAAAGATGACGAATGGTTGTACAAATACAGGGTCAATCCTTATCGGTTCAGATATGGAATTACCAATAATAATTATTCAACCCGCCAACGTATTGACTTGTATCGACTCCCTTA
>JBLHJZ010000182.1:0-8234 GCA_047619515.1 Saprospiraceae bacterium
CTTCCAGATAGAAGCAATTAAAATTAATAACTTGGTAATATTAGGTTAGGATATAGGCAGCTGAAAAATGTCAACAAGGTTAGCATACCCGGCATAAAAGTACGGTAAATAATGGAATTTCCTAATATTTAACGGTTTATTTATGATTTGATTCAATAAACTACATGAAAAAAAACCGTTTTATCGGGCAGTAGGCATATTACTCAAATATCAGTCTGGAATGCTGGCTCATATAACCAGCCCCCCAATAATACTCGTATTTACGTTGCTTTCCACTAGGTAGCAAAACCTTTTCTTTATCCTTTTTTGGGCGTACAGCTTTAAATTCAGTGGTATTAAGCAGATCAAAGATTATTGTTTTGCCCTGATTTATGGTTATAATAACCGCTGGCCTAATGGCTTCTCCAATTGCAATCAGACTCATCGCTCGGGCATCTCCATCCACCAGAAAACCGGACTTGGAATAAGAGACCGGACTAAATTCGCCTCGGCAATTCCCCTTTAAATACAAGCCTTTCATGGCGTCATATCTGCCCGTTTCCACCTCTACCGCATATTGGTTACCGACTAATAATATGTCCAGGCAGCCATCCAGATCTAGATCCTCGATGAGGGTGCCAGTGATGGGTGCAAATTGGGCTTCATTGGGCAAAGCCCGCAAATCAAAGGCGCCGGATCCTTTATTCAAAAGTAGCGCAGATTCAAAAGTTGTCGCTTCCAAATGAAGTGAATGTTTCAGACTTTCACTTCCATAAATTTCGGTCAGCGTAGCGCTCCCAAATATATCATAGGAAGGGATCTTCTTTTTCAAATCGGGTATTTGCTCGGAAGAACATTGCAAGCCGCGCACCGGATATTGAGTGCCCTCATAGTAATAACCCAGGACAATGTCAAAATTGCCATTATTGTCAAAATCATCGCCATAGACATGAAAAGGCTGTTCTACTGAGGCCTTGTTTTTACTATTCGTTCCGAGATTACCCAGGACATAATCGGTGTCACCGTCATTATCAATATCTCCGCCAGAAATACTATTCCACCATCCTGCGGAATTCGGAATAGTGGATTGTTCAAATGAGGAGCCGGTATTGGTAAAAATAGTGATGGGCATCCATTCTCCCACGCAGATCAAATCCAAATCGTCGTCATCATCATAGTCTGTCCATAGGGCGCTGGTCACCATCCCCACTTTCGATAGGTTAGGGACGGTGGCTGTTATATTTTCAAAACGGCCATTTGTATTTTTTAATAAAAAGCTTTCCGGTGCCATGGGATATTTTCCGGAAACGACCCTGCCGCCAATAAATAAATCCAGGTCGCCATCTTGATCGTAATCTCCGGCAACCACACAGGAGCCATTTGTATTCATCTCCGGTAAGGCGCTTTCGGCATAGGCAAAATCACCTTTCCCGTCGTTCATATACAATCGATTTTTTAACTGCTCACTTCCTTCCTCCATTTCATAACTTCCACTCACGACAAGGAGATCCATATCTCCATCTTGATCTACATCAAAAAACAGAGCACCCATGTCTTCGTAAGATTGGTGCGCGGTAAAAATGGCAGTGTTTTTTACAGTAAAAGTACCCTTGGTTTTTTGAATATGCAAAGCACCGGGAAAGCCTGCAGCACCTCCAATATAAAAATCATCCAGCCCATCACCATCTACATCTGCAACAGCCAGGCCAGGGCCATTTTGGGATAATTTATGTGGCAATAACACCTGTTTGGCATAATCATCTTTTATGGTTTCCTTGTGTCGATGATTTAAATGATGGACGGTGTTTGCTTCCTTGAAAATTTTATCGGTGGTCCTTATTTCTTTTGCCTTTACCTTTGTCGCAGTAGCATCAGAAACCGCTAGTAATTGATTCGCTTTTATCTCTTTTAAAACGGTAAAAGATTTATTTGGCCATTCGATATTTATCTCTTGTACCATTTTATTTTTTCCCAAGCCAAAATGTAAAATCGGCTCTACGGAAGACTGATACCCACGAGTCAAGGTAAATTCCTGATATTGCGACAGCCCATCCGCAGTTGTAATTTTAACTTTAGCACCTAATCCAAGCCGATTCGATTTATCACCAGTCAATTTAATTCTTAAATAATTATTCTCGGGAGATTGGTTGTCAACACTATTATTTTTATAAATAAAGGCTAGCGTATCTATATTATTCAACACCAAATCCAAATCTCCATCCAAATCCAAATCGGCATAAGCAGCGCCATTGGAATTTACTAAATCACCAAAACCCCATTCTTTTGATTTTTTGGAAAAAGTTAAATCGCCGTTATTTTTAAATATATAATTTGGCAAAGTGGAAGCCGGCATTTTCGACTGGATGCTTTCATACATCGTTTTTCCACCTTTTAAAAGCTCCTTTAATTCTTTTTTAAAATCTTTGTCTAACACATCTCTTCGGAATCCATTGGTTACAAATATATCTTTCCAGCCATCATTATCAAAATCGGCAAATAACGGAGACCAACTCCAATCTGTGGTCGCCACTCCGGACAGATAAGAAATTTCGCTAAAAGTCAAGTCACTTTTTAGATTTCCCTGCTCCAAAATTCCATTATTTAATTGCAGGGCATTATGCATGTATTGATACCCAAATCCTGATGCTACCGTTTTTTCGAATTCCTGCGGATTCATGGGCGCCATATTGGTTTTCTGCCGTTTATTATCCTCTGCCATCATTTCCACTGCAAAAAGATCAGTCCATCCATCATTATTAAAATCACTGGCATCCACCCCCATGCTAAACTTCGCCATGTGTTTTAGCGATTTATCGGCTATATCAGTGAAGGTCCCATTCCCATTATTCTTATAAAAATAATCGGGATCACTAAAGTCATTGGAAGTATAAATATCTATCCAGCCATCCTGGTCAAAATCACTGGCTACCACTCCTAGGGTATGGCTATAATTAGCAATACCTGCCTGCTCAGAAACATCCGAGAATTTGATACTTTCTCCCTCCGAATCATTTCGATAAAGCCGATCACTATTTTCAATAGGGGGATTTTTCATTTTTTCCAAAGCGTCCAACACATTTTCTCGAAAGAGACGAGGATGATTAGCAATATATAAATCCAAGTCACCATCATTATCATAATCAAAAAATACCGATTGGATGGAATAACCTATGTCATCAATCCCAAATTCTGCAGCCCGATCGGTAAAAGTTGGAATGCCATTATTCGCCGCTGCATCACCATTATTGACAAAAAGGATATTTCTCCTGACCTCCGTATCCTTATGATAGCCCGATGCACTCACATAGATATCCAACCAGCCGTCATTATTGATATCCACCATGGTCACACCGGTACACCAGTCATTAAAATAGGAAGCCTTTGCCTTCGCGGTGACTTCTTCAAACTGTAGGTTACCTTTATTCAGATACAACCTATTCAAGGTCATATTACCCGTAAAATATAGATCGGGCAATCCATCATTATTCACATCCCCAATGGATACCCCACCACCATTATAGAGGTATTCATATTTAAAATAATTGATAAGATTATCTTCTTTGATCTTATTCTGAAAGAGAATATTGCTATGTTCGCTCGGGACAAGGGAAAAAAGAGGCTGGGCCGGCGCGGGAGTAGCAGCCTTTGGTTTTACCTCCTGGCATCCATTAAAGATAAGCAGGAAGGGTAAAGTGGCTAAGACGAATATTATTAGGCCAATTATGTGCGATCGATTGTTTCTCATTAATAAGGAAATTATGTGCGAACTTACTACTTTTTGTAAAATTTAAGATAATTTACAAGGGTGGAATTATTAGATCTTATGGCTAGTGGTTCATCCCATAAGTAAATAAACCGTCATGGATTTATGGGACGAGGCACTAGTTTGTATTCTGGGGTAGTAAACTTTCAGGAGCCAGGGTATACCGCTCAATCATCTGTTGGCGGATCGCAGGAGTAATGTCAAACTTTTCTAAAAGGTACTTATCCATCCCGCCATATTTATCTTCGATGATACTATAAACCGCATCAAAGTATTCATTTTGGACAACAAGGATATAGGATAAAGTTTCCGGGTCAATACCGATTATTACAGCTTTGCGAGCCACTTTTCTATTAGCCTTATATCGGTAAAAATTGGACATCAGGTATTCGTTCCTGATCGTCTCTTTATCCACACCAAGTGTAGCCAGGATCATCATCGTTGTATAACCGGTTCGGTCTTTACCTCCTGAGCAGTGATAGAGGAGGGGAGTGTTTTTAGGTTCCGTATCTTTCAGTAAATCCATAATGGGTTTAAAGTCCCGGGCAGCACTGTCCGCAAAAAGCTCCATGACTTTTATAAATTCTTTTTTTGCTTCTTTTTTTCGAACCTTCTTTTTGAGCACCTTCTTTTTCAATTGTTGGTAAAACAGTCCTTCCTCCCCGCCAATCGGAAAATGATAATAGGCTGCACCCACAGGAAGTTTATCAGGATCTTTTTCGATTTCACTGGTATACCTCAAATCGCAAACCGACTTGATGTTTAAGTTTTGCATATAAATCAGGTCATCACTCTTCAATTTTGACAATTTTCCAGACCTGTATATTTTTCCCCATTCCACCATTCGTCCATCAGTGGTATAGATACCGCCGATGTCCCGGAAGTTGGGAGTGCCTTTCATTTGGATATGCCTTTCGGAGACTATCGTACGATTGCCAGCAGGGTCAACCAACCCAAAGTACATCCGCTGCCCTTTGCTAAATTGTTTGAATATTACCTTGTTAGTATTGACTGTTGCTAAAGGAAGCGCCCAGTCAATCTTGTCCGGCGCTCTACCTGCGAAGATTTGCCATGCGCCGTCTTGATTGAAAGTCAGGATATAATGTCCATCCTTATTTCTTTCCACGGGTACGTTTTCTTCCAGGGTAAGAGGAGCTTCTGGGATGGCCTTTCTGGCACAGGAACTAAGTACGGTGGCAAAAATTGAAATAAAAAGGATTAATCTGGTAGTTATTAGGGAGCTCATAAATTATTCTTTCCATTTTTCTGCATCAAATAAATAGAGACTGGCTACTTCACCATTTTCATTTTCACTGGCGAGTAAGAATTTTCCATTCCCTTTAAAAGCAATGCCTTCCATTTGGGCTTGGATGGGGAAGTTTACTCTTTTTGATTTACCGCCAAAAAAATCATTTCCGGAGAAGTCATAAAATATCCAGATAAAGGGGGCGTAGATATCGCCTTCAATATTATAACCCAGCAAGCAAAGCGTATTGGTTGCCAGATCAATATCAGCACCTGTGATTAAACCGTCCACGTTGAATTCGTCGATTTTTTCGGCAATTTGAACTCCTGGATCTTTTGATCTTTTATAGCGTTTGGTTTGATGGTTGAGATGATTTTTTGAAAAGAGATAAATGTTATCCTCAAAGGTGATCATGGCCTCACAATCAAAATTGTGCATACTTGTTGTATTATTGAAATTATTTTGATCTTCAAAAAGAAAAAAGAGCGTTTCTGCTTCCGTATCATCCGGGAGGTTTATTTTTGGTACTTTGTAAATAGCAAGATCTTGCCGTTCACCGCTGTTATTGCCAAAATCACCAATGTACAAATAGGTATTATCCAATGCAAGATCCTCCCAGTCAATATTTAATGTATTAATGATATTCACTTTTTGGTCAATACTGGCTTCATTTTCAGGAATACTATAAATCTTAGGATTACCATTATCATTATGAGCCCAAAGCACGCCATCGATCATGATCAATCCGGAGCACTCCTCGAGGGTTTCATCGAGATTGGTGAGTGTGATTAGATTGTCATCAATAGCATAATCATCGGGTGTACCTTCATTATCCTTGTTTTTACAGGAAATAAAAAGAAGAAAGGACATCAGTAATAGTATATTTGAATTCATAGCGCAGATTGTTTTATTGATAAACTTAACCATTATTTCTGGAATATGCACTAGCGCTTTCCAGAAATTTATAAAACCATAAATTGTTGTGACAGCGTTTGAAGGGAGGAGTATTGCCTGTCTTTTATAATTAAAAGACAGGCAAAATATAAAAGGCAGATATAAAATAGTTTACGATTTAGCTGGTCTGCCTCTTTTCTTTTTAGGTGCTTCAATAGTGGTAGCAGATGCTACTTTAACTTTAGCTGGTCTTCCTCTTCTTTTTGCTGGTGCATTAGTAGCTGTAGCAGATGCTACTTTAACTTTAGCAGGTCTTCCTCTTCTTTTTGCTGGTGCATCAGAAACGGTAGCAGACGCTACTTTAACTTTAGCAGGTCTTCCTCTTCTTTTTGTTGGTGCATCAGTAGCTGTAGTAGATGCTACTTTAACTTTAGCTGGTCTTCCTCTTTTTTTTGCAGGTGCATCAGTAACCGTAGTAGATGCTACTTTAACTTTAGCTGGTCTTCCTCTTTTTTTTGCAGGTGCATCAGTAACCGTAGTAGATGCTACTTTAACTTTAGCAGGTCTTCCTCTTCTTTTTGCTGGTGCGTCAGTAACGGTAGTAGATGCTACTTTAATTTTAGCAGGTCTTCCTCTTCTTTTTGCTGGTGCATCAGAAACGGTAGCAGACGCTACTTTAACTTTAGCTGGTCTTCCCTTTTTCTTTTTTGCTGCTCCCTTTTTTAAAACGCTACTTACTTTTTTTAAAGGGCTGGTAGGGGATGAGGAACTGGATTTTTGAAGATTAGAAATGGCAGCTTCAGCGATTTCAATTTGCATATTCAATGTATGCATTTTTGCATGATACCCTTGTATAAGGCTATCTAATTCTTTTTTTGTTAGACTATCACTCATGTGTTAACGGTTGAACGAAAAATTAAAAAATAATTATTAATTATTTTTTCAGGGCTATTTTTTGCGAATTTAAAAAAAATAAATCAATTAGCATAAAATAATAAAAGGAAGTCTGTGTTTTG
The DNA here is from genome assembly GCA_047619515.1 of Saprospiraceae bacterium. Taxonomy (GTDB): domain Bacteria; phylum Bacteroidota; class Bacteroidia; order Chitinophagales; family Saprospiraceae; genus JAHDHW01. The sequence continues at coordinate 6,899 of JBLHJZ010000182.1, forward strand.
AACTGAATTGGGCGCTTATTTGTAAATAAATTGCTAAAACTACTTTTATTAATTCAAGATTAACAAGATGCTTTTTTTTATTAATAAAGACTTTGATTCAAAATATTCCACGATTTAAGATGCCATTTCTTTTTTTTAATCAAACGAATTCTCCGAGGCTCTGTCTCGGGATTCGGAGAAAGTAGCATGAAAATAAAGCCACGAATTTTCACGAATTTTTACGAATGTGAAAATGTATTTATTTGTGTCAATTTGTGGTTTTATTCAAAAATATAGTGACTACCTAGTTATTATGGCTTTGTTTAGCGGGCTGCGATACCCCGTAGCCCTCTAGGTCGGGGTAGTTCATTTCCAGTCTTAGCCTTTTATTTTCCTGAAGCGCCTGATAAATAATAATTGGAGTGTACCTAACTCCTGATTTTATCCATTTTCAAAATAGCACTCGCCAATTTCCTGGCTTCAAGAGCAGGGTTTTCAAACCAATTGGCAGACCAGGCAGAGATAGGAGATAAGCCCTGGGACTTTAATAATTTTAGGAACTCAATATTCCAGAGATGGGCTCTTGAGTTTTCGATGCTCAAACAACCATCACTAAGGATAGCAACGGGTTTTCCTTTTTCATGAGTCGGGAGGATAATAAGCGGGAGCAAAACGCCATTGAAATTATAATTAAGGCAAATTCTGTTTTTTCCGATATATGGCGCCAACTCATTGGCAATTTCTTCGGTTAATTTGTTTTTAGGAGTAGGCTCATTACCAGTAAAAGATTTGAAAACAGCATTTTGGTCCTCCTGGTTATTTGTTGCAGAAGCGGTAGCATATTTTATCCAGGAAGCAATAAGGCGGGTGCCTTTTTTGGTTTTATAAGAAAGGTAATGATCAATATCTTCCTCTGGGATGGAATGGTAAATATTAATAGTTGAAAAATTAGCGGACATTAAATTTTCCAGTGTCTTATATCCACTTTTAGTGTTTAGAAAGGTTAGCATCTCATTAGTGTTATTTGTAAAACTGTGAAAGCCAAGAGAGAAAAATAATTGATCAAAAGTGTTATTGCAAGTTTCTTTTAAATGGAAAACACCAAGCCCGTTTAGCCTTAATTTTTCGAGCTGTGCAGCATCGGTTTGCCCGCTTAAGGACAATTGCAGAATTTTTCTGGTAATAAAATCTCGTTGTTTGACCGTAGTACAAACAATAGCAATTCGTGGGATAATCCCTTCTCTTTTTGAAGCAATTTTGATTAATTCATCAATGATAGCTTCAGCTTCCCTGATATTGATTTCTTGTCTTAATTGACCGGATAATTTTTTTACCGTAAAAGGAGAAGAATTTAAAG
>JBLHJZ010000183.1:0-8200 GCA_047619515.1 Saprospiraceae bacterium
AGTATGATACCGAATGTAGAAAATATGTTTCGTAGTTTTGGCGGAGAATTGACGCCTTATTCTAAAATTTATAAAGGCGGGAATTTTATCTTTCGATTGTTGAGTGCAATAAAGAATGGCTAGTGCACTAGTATCCTATTAATTTATGGATAGGCCAGGAAATTATCTGAAACAGTGTAATAGCTAAAAAATGAATTGGTTTGTTCGGTTTTAAAACCGACTTCAGCACAAGGTCTTTTTTCCTGCGAATTGCATTTCCGGAAAGTTGGTGAGTTAGAGGGATGGATGCTTTATTGGCTAAACCCTTTTCAATGGATTGACCATCAAGACCTAAATATTCAAATAAGGGGGCGATAGAAGACTCCGGATTATTGATCAAATTCTCATATTTAAGCCTGAAATAACGATTGGGTTTATTCATTTGAAACCAGTAGGCCATCAAATTTGCAATAGACCAATGTATCCCGGTGGACAATGCTTTAAAAGCCATTCCTGAATTACCTTTTCTTTTGAGTATAGAACTTAGACAGGACTTACCGTTTCGACATAGATGAATAAGATAGACCTCGTGGTTTTTTGATAATTTGTAAGGACGCAACATCGTACCCCAGGTCGTTTTTGACGAATCACAAATAAACACTATCTCGTCAGATGTATTTTCGGAAAGTATAGAGAATACATTTATTGAATCTACCGACGTATTATCTTTCAGGTGGTGTGCGTAAACATTTTTCCATAGAGAACAACCTTCCAATGATGATCCACAAGAACAGATTTCTTTTATATTAAAATCGGAAAGTAGATTATGCATTTCACCACAACCAATGATTTGAGAATGAGATGCCAAAATTCGTTCTAATATGGTAGAACCACTATATCCATAGCCTGCGATGTAGATTATCTTTTTGGTATTCACGCTAAAATAAATGGTCAAAAGTCACGAAGTTAAACATAATTTAGCCTAAGTACTTATTACATTTACAGCATAAAAATCTAAACTTGATAAAAATCCTATTCAAACACGACAATCCATTTTTCAACAACAGGATTGATTATGTTTTAAAATTCATTGAACAACACCCCTTGGTAGATGGAAGGCTTGTCTTTTCGGAAAATGAAAACACAGCGTATGACCTCAAGTTGTATTATGGAATGGTGCAAGGAGATGCATTTTATATCCCTTCTCAAAAGATAATTTTTTCAACGGCCCTCCCTCAATTTGAGGGCTTAATCGCTAATGAATATTCCCATGACTCGATGCAACTCTACGCTTTGGAGCAAAAAAGCAAAAAGCGAAACGATTTTATAATCAATAATCAATTCCAGTTCGATATCATTGAAACGATTTTTTTTCATATTTCCAGATTTGAGGAATGGCATTATTTGAAAGGTAACGTAGATGAGTATGGGCGAATGGATGAAAGGCAACATTTCTTAGTAAGAAATGGCCTTCAGAGCACAGCCGTAGTAGATCAGCTGATTCTTGGTTTCCTACAGGTTGTAGGCATTGAAACAAAGGAAGTAAAAACGAAATTCCGCATCACACATGATATTGATTTCGTTGAAAGGAAAAACAATTTATTTGATGTTATTAAATCAATGGGAGGAGCTGTTTTAAAAAGACAAAACCTCCGAACTGCTGTGCGGATCTGGCAAAACCGAAAAGAAAACAACCCCTTCGATACTTTTGATTGGATGCTCCGAAAAGAGGAGGACATCGAAAAAGTAATCTATTTTTTGGTGGCGGGTAAAACGAAATACGATAATCCCTATGACCTGAATCATCCGGTTTTTAGAAAGGCAGTTCAATTATCTAAAGCAAGAGGATATCAGATAGGGATTCACCCAAGTTACGATACCTGGAAAGAGGAGTCTCTGGTGCAGGAAGAAAGGGAAAAATTACAAAGAGCAATAGGGGAGGATATTCACCTCACCCGGCAGCATTATCTCCGGTTCTCTTTTAAAGATACGCCAAAGATTATTCAACAATTAGGCTTAAAAGAAGATTCCAGCCTTGGGTATGCAGATCGAATTGGTTTTAGGTGTGGAACAGGGTTCTCCTATTATCTTTATGATTTTGACAAGGAATGCGCTTTTGATTTTTTGGAAACACCACTGGTCTTTATGGATAGTGCATTATTTACAGAAGCGAACCACCAACCGGATTTATTCCAAAGAATATGGAAAGAATTTCTTGCTAAAAATCAGTTTAATACAAAAATTACCTTCAACTTTCACAATTCGAGGTTTTACGATGCCGTCCTTTATGATATTCCCCAAAGAGAACTTTATGAAGGATTATTTTGAATAAGAGAAAAAAGGATTATTACTTGGACAACACCCAAACCAATCTCATCAATCATAAGGAGAAGAGCTTGGGAGATAAGACAGGGTTCTGTTTTAAACAAATAGCTGTTGCTGACTCCCCAAACCTTCAATCTTTAATTCCACAAAATCCCCTCTTTTCAAATATACCGGAGGAATCATACCCAAACCGACTCCGGGAGGAGTGCCTGTGGAAATGAGGTCGCCGGCTTCGAGTTGCATAAATTGAGACAAGTACCACACAATATAGGTAGGATTAAAAACCATGGTACGGGTACTACCATTTTGCATCATTTGCTGATTGACGGAGAGCGTCATTTTTAGATTTTCCACATCACCGACTTCTTCTTTGGTAACCAGAAAAGGACCGACCGGACTAAAACCCGGGCAGGATTTTCCTTTTACCCATTGCCCGCTTTTTTCCAGTTGAAAGGCTCTTTCGGAAATATCATGTACGATACAATATCCGGCAATATGGTTTTCCGCTTCTGCTTCATCCTTGAGGTACAGGGCATCCTTTTCCATTACTATCCCCAATTCGACTTCCCAGTCGGTTTTTTCACTTCCCCGTGGTATCGCTACCTCATCAAAAGGCCCGGAAAGGGTATTGGTAGCTTTCATAAAAAGAACGGGTTCCGCAGGAATATCCATTCCGGATTCCTGGGCATGATCTGCATAGTTCAAACCAATACACATGATCATTCCAGGACGGGGGATAGGGCTGCCCCAACGAGCATCCTCCGGGATGTCAGGCAATGTAGCACCTTCTTTTTCCAACAGTTCTCTTAATTTTTGAAGACCTTCATGCTGAAAGAAACTACGATCCCAGTCTTTAAAATAAGCGGAGCAATCTTTTCTTTTTCCATTGAAAAACACGCCTGGTTTTTCGCTTCCTTTTTTTCCGAATCTGATTAGCTGCATGAATATTTTTTTAAATTAAACAAAGATGGAGTTTTTTAGGTAACCGTCAAATTTATTTGACTAGTTGAAATAAGGAATGAAGGATTAATTTTTCAACTTCGTAAATAAACCTATCTTTAGGACTCAGCATCTTATTATTTGCTGACTCCTTACCAAGAGAAAGCATTAATTAGAAAATGGGCAGGTAAGACTAGAGTTATTTAGCGAATCGTAGTTTGAAAAAATACAACATAAATAATGAAACCACTTTTTAATTTAAAAAATAGAGTAGCGGTCATCACTGGCGGAGGTAGCGGAATCGGCGAAGCGATCGCAAAAGTATTTGCCCGGCAGGAAGCGGAAATTTGTATCCTGGATATCCATAAAGAAAATTCAGAAGCAGTGGTAGAACAGATCAAAGCTGCCGATGGCAAAGCTCATTTTTATGAATGTAATATTGCCAATCATAAGGAGGTTGCGGCTGTTTTTGAAAAGATATATCAAACCCATAAGCGACTGGATATTTTGGTCAACAACGCCGGGGTTGCGCATATCGGAAATGTGGAAATGACCACAGAAGAAGACATGGATCGCGTGTATAAGATCAATGTAAAAGGAGCATTTAGTTGTCTGCAAGCTGCGGTCACACAAATGAAAAAGAGTGGGGGAGGAGTGATACTCAATTTGGCATCGGTAGCTTCTGTTCTGGGGATTTCAGACCGCTTTGCTTATTCGATGAGCAAAGGGGCGATGCTGACAATGACCTATTCGGTTGCAAAAGATTATATTCGTGAAAATATTCGCTGTAATGCAGTGGGCCCTGGACGGGTACATACCCCTTTTGTGGATGGTTTTTTAGAAAAGAATTATCCCGGACAGGAAGCAGAGATGTTTGAAAAACTATCAAAAACACAACCTATCGGTAGGATGGCTAAACCGGAAGAAATTGCTTCTTTGGCTTTGTATCTTTGTTCGGATGAAGCAGGTTTTGTAACGGGTTCTTTCTTTCCGATTGACGGAGGGTTTATGACTTTGAATTCCTAACATGCTCTAACAGTCACGAAAATCATGGAAAAGACATTTCAAAATAAAACGGCGATTATTACCGGAGCAGGTGTTGGGATAGGATTTGAAATTGCTCGCCAGCTGGCCGCTCGTGGAGCATTGGTTTTGCTCAATGATATAGATGAAGCTGTTGCTCAGGCGGCGGCAAAAGCTATTCAAGATGAGGACGGAATATGCATGGCGATAGCTGGCGATGCTAGTGATGTTGACTTTATTCAAAAGATGATCGACACGGCAATGAAATATTTTGGTGGCGTAGATATCGCAGTGGCCAATGCCGGGATCACCACCTTTGGAAAGTTCTTGGAATATCAAGCAAAGGATTTTCAAAGATTAATGTCTGTAAATTTGCAAGGGTCTTTTTTCCTGGCTCAAGCTGCCGCTCGCCAGATGATTGCGCAAAATAGACCGGGGCGTATTTTATTTATGTCATCGGTCACCGGCCATCAGTTTCATCCTAACCTTGCTGCTTATGGTATGACAAAAGCGGCGCTGGAAATGCTGACAAAGAGCCTTGGGGTAGAACTGGCTGCTCATCAGATTACAGTCAATGCTATTGCTCCCGGCGCCACCATTACGGAACGAACCGTACAACTTGAGCCGGATTTCCAAAAGACCTGGGAGGCCCTCACGCCGACCGGAAAAGTTTCCATGCCCGGCGATATTGCAAATGCTGCGCTGTTTTTACTCTCTCCTTTCTCCGGTCAGATCACCGGGCAGAGCCTGGTCGTCGATGGTGGCTGGACAGCGGTGAGCCCGCCGCCCGAGTGATTAAAACCAAATAAAGTCTACTGCACACTTATTAATGCCCTATCCAGGGAATATTTTTAAAATCCTAAATCTAAAAGCAATGAAAAAACTAATACTATCTTTTCTAATCTCTTTTTCTATTACCAGGTTTCTGGCTATTTAGATATGAAGCCATTTGAAATTGAATGTTTAGACCATGTAGCGATCCGTGTAGCAGATTTGGAAGTAGCTGCAAACTGGTACGAAAAAGTACTGGGGTTAAAGAGGTATCAAGTCGAAGAATGGGGAGATTTTCCTGTTTTTTTGCTGGCAGGGAAAACAGGGATTGCCTTGTTCCCCGCAAATTTAGATCATACTAAATTACCTTCGGATTCAAAAAACATTAAGATTGACCATTTTGCTTTTAACGTCACCTTGGAGAATTTCGAAAAAGCAAGAGCATACTATGAAGCCTTAGGCTTGAAATACCACTTTCAGGATCATCATTATTTCCATTCCATTTATACCAAAGACCCGGATGGGCATACCGTTGAATTAACTACAATTGTGGTAGCGGAAAAAATTTTTTATAGATAGGGCGGCATAAATTTCACCTGGATTTGCTCCATATTTATCTTTGTGCCCTCTGTGCGTTTTAGTGCTCTTTGTGTCAAAAAAATCAATAAGACCGCTCCAAAACATCAACAACAATCACCTCCCATTCCACTTTAAACGAAATATTAGGCGCTTGTCTCCCCGCTCGTTGATACCAATAATCTGCATTCCAGGAATCCCCTTCTTTCCGGTGTAGATAGGCATGGATCCAATCTCCTTCCGGGCCGCCAAGGGGATCAACAATTTCATGAGCTTTATTCCAATCCCCCTTTGCGTCATACCAAAGCGCCTGGAGGAAAGGAGACCAGGTATTATCTGGCTGGTCATGATCTAAGGAAGACTTAAACTGTAAAAGCGTCATAGTTGTTAATGGTTAAAATATACTTCGCGCTGGATAAAATAGTGATTCTCATTTGAAGGTTGTAGCCGTTCGAAGTATACCTTTGTAAAGTATTGAAAATCTATATTTTTTGTATCAAAACTATAAAAAGTAATGACGAATCAAATATACCTCTTTCTGTTTATCCTTGTTTTTTATTGCTTAGCTTTTGTTTTACGATCTTATCTGCTTTGGAAAAATACCGGTATAAATCCCATTACCTTTGATGCCACAGATGATGCTCATGGCTTTAATGGAAAGCTCTTCAAATTTATTGCAGTTTTTGAATTAATCGTAATTGGCATTTATTCATTTGGAGGGGACTGGTCGACCTATCTATTACCCTTTTGGTATTTGGAGCATCAATATTTACAGATGATTGGCTGGGTACTTTTACATGTATCATTGGTTTGGGTTTTAATTGCGCAATTACAAATGTCTAATTCCTGGCGGATAGGAATAGATACTAAAAACAAAACAGAGTTGGTCACCAACGGGCTTTTTTCTATTTCCAGAAATCCGATTTTCCTCGGTATTCTTATTGCTGATCTCGGCTTGTTTCTAGTGCTGCCCAATGCTTTTACTTTGCTGATAGCGGTTTGGTCTTATTCGGTGATTCAGACACAGGTGAGGTTGGAAGAGGCTTTTTTAAGGGAGCAGCATAGTGAGGATTATTTGCATTATTGTACGGAGGTTAGACGGTGGATTACTATCTTTAGCGAGTGAAAAAAGGACTCCTAGTATATCGGGTAAACAGAGACGATCCCGCCAATATCGGTGTGATCAAAAAGTGCAAGGCGCAAAAAAAGGCCTTTGAGCAGAATGGGATATCGGTCGATATGCTCTGGCTTTGTAAAGATGGTGTGTTGGAAAATGAAGCGCTGGTACTAAAAGCGGATATTCCTCCTCACAGCCTCAAGGTTTACCGGTTTTACTTCTTGCGATTTGGAAAAACCCTGAAGACTCAGGTTCAAAAGGAAGGATACGATTTTATCTATCTCCGGCATCCATTCTTTGATCCATTATTGGTACAAGTTCTCCGGGAGATAAAGCAGTTTTTTCCTAAAATAAAGATATTGCTGGAAATTAATACTTACCCATATGATGCGGAGCCAAAGCGCCTACTACATAAGTTGAGTTTGAAAATGGATCAACATTATCGTAAAACTGCTCATGAGTACATTGATCGGATCGTAGATTATGGCCAGCGGGAGACTATCTGGGGTATCCCAACGATTAGTGTTCGAAATGGAATTGATGTGGAAAGTGTACAGGTGAGTAGTAGTAAACCAGAGAAAGGAAGGTTGCGGTTAATTGCGGTGGGTAACTGGAGTTACTGGCATGGACTGGATCGACTTGTTCTAGGATTTGAAAATTATTATAAAAACGAACAAGCTTGTCGAGTTTCGTTGACTATAGTAGGAGAGGGGCCGGAAACTAAAAACCTGAAAAAATTTGTATCAGATAAAAAGATGGGGCAGTATATCCAGTTTTTACCATCGACGAGAGGTACAATGTTGGATTCACTTTTTGAAAATGCAGATGTTGGAATTGGGACTTTAGGATTGCATCGAAAGAATGTTGAACTAGATTCTTCCTTAAAACATCGAGAGTATTGTGCGAGAGGAATTCCTTTTATTTTATCTTCAAAGGACTTAGATTTTTCGGAGGAATTGTCATTTGTCAATTATGTTTCAAAAGAGGAAGAACCTGTAGATTTGGATGAAGTATTAAATTGGTTCTCTAAAGATATGAACGTAGAAGCGCACAGCTACGCAGTAAAAAAACTAGGCTGGAATAAACAATTAACAGAAATTTTTAAATGGATTGAGGAATAAGAGAAGGCGATAAAATTCTACGATTCCGGTTATGCATCGGAGATCAACATCAAATTGGTAGGTTATTATTTACGGAAACCTTAGTGCAGCGTAAAATAAATAGTGGCTGAATTATGGCTAATGAATTTTTGCTCTAATCAAGGAACGCCCGGAGCCTCATAGCCTTAGCTATGAAGGTGAGGACGAGACGAAGAGTAGGGCGAAAAGGCATAGTCAGAAGCGGACGATATTTACTTTACACTGCACTTAGTGGCGGGCAATGGGTAATGATCAGGAATAAGAGATTTGATGATGTCAAAATAATGCTCTATGATTAGCTTTTCATCAAAAACATCCAAAGCCATTTGAC